>JAAZMP010000101.1 GCA_012798755.1 Bacillota bacterium | reverse complement strand
TGAAGGTTCGCTGTGGTCTAGCCCTTTGTGTAATGCTGACAATGGCCCTGGGCCGTGCAAGACAAAACAAACTAGATAAGATACGAAGCCTGGTAAGATCGGCTTAAATAAACTTACCGCCTAAGTTATGATTAACGACCAAGGGTGACCTGTCTTCATAAACAAACAAAAGAAAGGAAAACCGGGATTTCTAGGGGTATGGGACCGTAATTTTTTGAAATGAACTTTTTTCCATGGTGTAGATCTGCTTATTTTTTTAAAAAAAAGGCTACAAAGCAAATGGCTCAAATTATTGAACCATTGATTTAGAATTAAAAGGTGTTAAACATGGGTAATGCTGCTTCACGCATTTTGTGCCTGGGATAAATTACAGTCCGGGAGGGGTGCTTTTTTAAAGGCTCCCTTCCCGGAGCATGTTTAAACGGTAGGGGCAATAATTTAGGTAAACCTTCAGAAAATGTAAAACCGTAAAACTTGATGATGTAAAAAATGCTATAATAGTTAAAGAATAACGCCGCATTCGATATGAATATTATAACATAGCGAGTGCAACAAAACATAGAACAGTCATCAGGAATATCTTTCTGCTTAGGAGGTGAAATATCAACATAAAGACAATATCCCAAGAAGGTAATAAAGTTATGTCGAAAGCTAGATTCAAAAATAATTGGAGGGATACTATTGAAAGTACAGCTAACAATTAATGGTATTTCCCGGCAGGTTGTAGTTGATCCAAAGCTAACATTGCTAGACCTACTCCGGGATGAATTACACTTGACCGGCACCAAGCAATCATGCGACCAAAAGGGCCAGTGCGGAGCCTGTACCGTAATCGTAGACGGCAAGGCGGCAAGATCATGTTTACTCAGGGTGGCCAGACTCGACGGCGCCGAGGTTACCACGATCGAAGGACTGGGCACGCCGGATAATCCTCACCTTATCCAAGAAGCGTTTTCCCTAGCCGGCGCTATCCAGTGCGGTTTTTGCATCCCAGGCATGATCATGGCTACAAAAGCGCTGCTGGATACAAACCCGGACCCTAACACAGAAGAGATCAAACATGCTCTACGCCACAATTTGTGCCGCTGTACAGGATATGTAAAGATTATCGATGCCGTAAAACTGGCCGGCCGGTTTCTTCGTGGCGAAACCGCCCCGGAGGAGATACGCCCCGATCCGGACGGGCCCAAACTAGGTGTTTCACATCCCCGTCCCTCAGCATTAGCCAAAGCCTGCGGGATTGCACAATTTGCCGCGGATATCATCATTCCGGGTGCACTGGAACTGGCAACCGTGCGCAGCCCGCATCCACATGCCCTGATTAAAAAGATCGACTATGCGGCAGCCTTAGAAATGCCGGGAGTAATTGGAGTGATGACGGCAAAAGACATCAAAGGCACGAACCGCTTGAAAATGATCGTTGATGACCGCCCTATTCTTTGTGAAGACAAGGTCCGCCAAATCGGTGACCCCGTGGCAGCCGTTGCTGCACTGACCCGCAATCAAGCCCTGGCAGCAGTCGAAGCCGTAAAAGTAGAATACGAACCGCTACCGGCTTTGAACTCCCCGCAAGAAGCCATAGCCGACGAAGCGGTCCAGATCCATGATCAACCCAACCTCTGCCATACCCAGTACCAGATCAAAGGCGATGCCGAAAAAGCGCTGGCCCAGTCAGCAG
>JAAZMP010000100.1 GCA_012798755.1 Bacillota bacterium | reverse complement strand
TAATTATGATAGCTATAAATGCCCAAACAACTATATCTAAAACATACCCTGCAAGCCTTTTTCCGGGGCTTGCAACAACTCCAGCTTCCAAGTTTGAAATCAAAACTCCGCACCAAGGGCAGGTACCTCTTCCTCCTTGAATGGTATTACCGCAATTAGGACAATTCATAATTGGTACATTCCTTTCTGTGAAATGATCTAATGTTTACCAATTTCGACGATTTTTGCTAAAACCCTGCATTAGTTCGGCGCAAATTTTTCGCTTAAAAATGTTGAGCCCAAAATAAAAATACCGCCGGTTATCTGTATGAAGCTCATGGATTCACCCAGAAAAATCGCGGCAATTATCACCGCTGAAATAGGATCTATATAGCTCATTACGGCAATTGTTTGCCCTTTCAAATCTTTAATTGCGGAGAAAAACAAAAGATAAGCGATCCCGGTGTGGATGATGCCAACTGTTAAAACCAAAAAAATCGAAGTTGGGCTAACACTTAAAAATCCCAGTCCGTCTTTCAAAGCCGCATAAGGTAAAAGCACCAAAGCAGCGCACATCAACTGCACCAGTGTCGTTGCAAAACCGGAAAGGCTTTTTATAAATTTGTTCATCAGAATTACGCTGGCATAGAACACCGAAGCCAAAAGCCCATAGGCGATACCGGGAATATGATTATAAGAATAATAAAGCGGATCGCCATCAAACATGACGATCAGAGATAGCCCCAGCATTGCTGCCAGGACACATCCGATCCTGAAAGGAGTTAGTTTTTCTTTTAAGATGAAAGAAGCCAGCACAATCACATGAAGAGGTGCAAAATAATAGCTTAAAGTAGCATTGGCAATACTTGTATATTCATAAGCCTGAAACAAAAATATCCAGTTGATGCCAAGAGCTGTCCCGGATAAAATCAGAAGCAAGATGTTTTTTTTAATAAACTTGTATGAAGACTGCTGTTTGAAGAAAAAGCTGACACCGATTAAAAACATGCTGCCGATGGCGGCCCGTAAAAAAGCAATTTCGCCGGGGAAAAGATCGATGTTCCTGATAAAAGTGCCTATGCTTCCATAGATGATCATCGCTGTAACAATTTTTAATTTTGCATGCATATTTTACCACTCCATGGATAACAATTGATGACATGGCAATTACCAAATGATGGTTCCCTGTTTTGCGGCCTCTGCAGATCACGGCTAAAAAAGTAAATTCCCAGGGTAACGGCCTTTTGCCCGGCTATGCCTTTAACTCTTTTTCTATGACACACTCGGTTTTGATTTTTTCTACCAAAAATTGCAGAGCATCTACAACATGGAGCCTAATATCGCCTCCGATGAGGACATACATAATATCATCCCCCACTTCAAGCCGGCCTTCGTTTAGCCAGGCTTTAACAAAAAATATGCCTTCCTTTTTATAGGTTTCGGCAATAGCGGCATCAACTTTCACGGCATCGTAGGAAAATTCCATTCCTTTTACCAAAGAGCCATCATCGATCCCCTCGCGGACCTGTGCC
>JAAZMP010000099.1 GCA_012798755.1 Bacillota bacterium | reverse complement strand
TTCATTTTCCGCCGATTTATCGCCGGCATCCTGGGCAGATCCTATGGACTCCTCCCCCTCTAGCCCATTGCTGGTTTCCACTGCTCCATTTTCCGCCGGCCCACATCCGGCCAGTAAAGCCAAGGTTAAAGCCACCATCAAGAATGCTGCAAACATTTTTTTCAACCGATTCAATTTATATCCCCCTTTTGTATTTATAATTAAAAACTACAACAACTGGTACATACAACAGCGGCGGCAAAATTTGTAAACCGCTATGTAGCAACTAGCATAGCGGAAACGCAGATAAATCTGCAACCTAACTTATTATACCTTTAAAGGGATGATCATGCAACAATGCAGGAATTCCGGTATTTATGCTAACTCCTTTTTTGCTTGCTTTCCTACAGCCTAGGGATCGAAAACATCTTTCTTCATCATAAACAGCCGCCTGCCTTTAAAAACTGCGTTTGGGCCATACCTTTGGCGCAGCATATCCAGAACAAGCCTGATCTTTTCCTTTTTTTTATTTTCTTCTGAAAAAAGTGTAAGCTGGCTACCTTTTTCCAATCCTGAAACCCGGACACCTACAAGGCGCCACGGAGGCTTACCGCAACAACGATCAAAGAGATCGGCAGCAATGGCATATATCTTTTCATCACCGGCGGTTGCCCCCGCCATGGTGGCAGATCGGGTTTTTATGCTCAGATCGGGGAGCCTGAGTTTTACTGCAACAGTCCTTGCCTCAAGCCCTTTTGAACGCAGGCGATATCCCAATTCCCCGGAAAGATCATGGATGACGGCCAAAATATAATCTTTTTCGTAGATATCGCGAGGGAAGGTAATTTCCTCAGAATAAGACTTTCGTTCTCGTGCAAACTCAAGTTTTCTGTCATCCCGCCCATGAGCGTATTCTTTTAAGTTGATTGCATGGCTTCCTACAATGTTTTCCAGGGCACCCAAAGGAAAAGATACTATATCGCCTACTGTTTTTATCCCGAACAAGTTTAGCTTTTGCTCAGTGACCGGCCCTACACCGGGTAGAACTTTGACAGGAAGCAGCCATAAAGTTTTTTCCGTTTCTTTGGGCCAAAGGGCCTTTATGTTATCGGGCTTGGCCAGGGAACAGGCGATTTTAGCCAGGAGCTTGTTTGAAGAAACCCCGATGCTCAAGGGTAATTTTAATCTTTTTTGTACAACAAAACGGATCTTGCGGGCTGTTTTCAAACCCGTGCCCGCCTTTACAGCAAGATAAGCCTCATCAATGGATACCTTTTCGATATCAGGGGTAAATTCTTTAAAGATATCCAATACCCGCCCCGACATTTCTTTGTATTTTGGCATGTTAACCGGTAAAATTACCGCCGTGGGGCAAAGTTTTCGGGCTTTTTTCATGGGCATAGAAGAACTTACGCCGTACCTTCTTGCCTCGTATGAGCAAGTGGAAACCACCCCGCGGGAACCGGGATCACCACCCACTATGACAGGCTTACCCATAAGTTCAGGATTATCCCGCTGTTCCACAGTGGCAAAAAAAGCATCCAGATCGCACAAAAGTATGTCGCAGCTCATAAAATTACTGAAATCCTTTCGCCTATAATTGTACAAATCCATTATATCAAATATAAAGAAAATTAAAATCAAAATTTTTCCTTTATAAAGTGGACAGGTGTTAAGGATTTATTTATAATATCATGTGGAGGTGTGTTCGCAAAAATGAAACCAGCTATTGTACTTACAGATATGGTTAACGATTTTATACGTTTGGATGGAGCTTTGCCCGTTGGCGAAGAGGGCCTCAAGATCATCCCCAGACTGCAGAAATTGTTAAGTGCCTGCCGGAAAAAAAACATACCGATTATATATGCTAATGATGCCCTTTTGCCGAATGATTTTATGTTTGAATCACAGATGAGACCACACGGAATCCGTGGCACGGCCGGGGTGCAGATAATTGATGAACTGAAACCGGAAGACTCTGATCTGATTGTACATAAACGAAGGCTTAGCGCTTTTTTTAAAACAGATCTTGATATAACCCTTAAAGAATGGGATATCGATACAATCATAGTAGGGGGAGTTGCCGCTGAAGTCTGTGTATTGTCAACAGCATACGATGGCATTTCACACAATTTTAGGGTGATCGTCCTTGAAGATTGCTGTGCCTCGCGCTTTAAAGAAATACATGGCCATACAATTGCGGTATTGAAAAGAAGTCCCATGTATCCCTTGCTGCGTGTAATGACACTTGCCAAATTCTTGCAGGAAATTTAGTTGCAAAGGCATTTTATCCAAACTTAACAAAACATGAAATTCTAATTATAAATATTTGTAAATAATGAAAGTGGTGGTTTTATATGAGCAACCGTTTTTCAAAAATAACACCAGAAATCTCAAGACTTTCTGAGCTATGCCTACAAAACAGCACCATCGATCCCTCTCTTCATGAAAAATACGATGTGAAAAGAGGTTTGCGGGATCTTACCGGAAAGGGTGTGCTGACCGGGCTGACGGAAATTTCCGAAATTATTGCCCATGAAGTTATCGACGGCAAGGAATATCCCTGTGAGGGCAAACTTTATTACAGGGGTATTGATATAGAAGAAATCGTGGATGGTTTTATTAAGGAAAATCGCTTTGGGTTTGAAGAGATTGCCTATTTATTAATGTTTGGCCAATTACCCAAGGCTCAAGAATTGGGCGACTTTGCACGGCTGCTGGATAACTATCGGTCATTGCCTACAAGTTTTGTAAGGGATGTTATCATGAAGGCTCCCAGCAAGGATATGATGAATACACTGGCTCGCAGTGTATTAACCATGTATTCTTACGATGAGCGCGCTGAGGACAATTCTCTTCCCAACGTTTTACGACAGTGTTTGCAATTGATCGCTTTGTTCCCTTTGCTGGCCGTCTACGGTTACCAAGCCTATTGCCACTACCATGGCAAACAAAGCCTTTATATTCACTCCCCCAAACCTGGATTGTCAACAGCGGAAAATATTTTGCACATGTTGCGGTTGGATAGCCAATACACACCGCTGGAAGCCAGAATACTGGACTTGGCACTGGTACTTCATGCCGAACACGGCGGCGGGAACAATTCCAGTTTCACTGTTCATGTAGTTACTTCTTCCGGTACAGATACCTATTCCGCCATTACGGCGGCAATTGGATCGCTAAAAGGATTCCGGCATGGAGGGGCTAATATTAAGGTTAGCCGGATGTTTGAAGATATGAAAGCAAATATTAAAGACTGGACAGATGAATCAAGTGTGACGGACTATCTCATAAAGTTGTTGAATAAGGAGGCTTTTGATCGCTCCGGGTTGATTTATGGGATGGGTCATGCCATATATTCTTTGTCTGACCCACGTGTAAACGTGCTTAAAAAATTTGTGGAGCGTCTTTCCAAAGAAAAAAACCGCATGGAAGAATTCCAGCTTTATTCTTTAGTAGAAAAATTGGCTCCGAAAATTATCGCTGAAAAACGGCGCATGTACAAAGGAGTCAGCGCAAACGTCGATTTTTACAGTGGCTTGGTCTACTATATGCTTGATCTGCCGATTCAGCTGTATACACCGTTGTTTGCTATTGCCCGCATTGCCGGATGGTCAGCTCACCGCATGGAAGAAATTATAAATGTCAATAAAATAATCCGGCCCTCCTACAAATCGGTTGCAACGCTCAAAAAATATATACCTTTAGCTGATCGCTAAAATTTCTTTGATCTTCTGTTCGAATTGATTCAGATCTAAGTCAGCCTCTTTTTTGATACTTTTCCTCAACATGGGACCGACGCGATCAATATCGTCCAAGAAATCCTGCAGCAGCTCCAAAGCTGCCGTTGCATCTAATATTTCTTGCGGGGTTTGTACAATGTTTTTGAGAATTGCATGTTCGGTTCGGGAAGCTATGATGGGGTTGGGTATTTGTTCGACATAAACTGCAGTGCGACGGCCCGGCCCTCTATCAACCTCTATGGGTTCCAGGGCAATAATTTTGTCTGATCGTGCATATTTTCCGTAACCCAAAGGAACAATTACATTTTCCCTGATTTCCAACAGAACCACATCCTCGGATTTTTATTGGTTTCCCGGACGGGATGGTGTAATTGTTTTAATTATATCATTAATGTACTTTTAAAAAAATTTTTAGCCGATCAAGATAAATCCCCGACCGGCTAAAGGCAATAACATCAACATTAAAACCATAAGAAGTCAACACAAAAACATTTTAGATTATTTTTAAAGTCATGCTTTCCATTGAATAGGAATAATTATCACATTAGTGAAATCTTGATGAGGTTAGTCAATGAAAAGAGCGGGCAAAAGTATGTTTTACTTTATTTTGTTTTTGGGACTGATTATAGTAATCATACCAAGCTTCAGTCGCCACAATCCCAATCGCAACAGCCCTTTATAAGTCAAGCCCGCGGGTAATCGAAAAAATTTTATGATTGAAATTACAATAATGTTATTATAAGTTTAACCGCAATAGCTGCAACCATCGCAGCCCAGATCTCCATCAGCACCTTTTATAGAAAACCCTCCTTGTGGGCCGGCTTGGAAATCAATAACCTTATCACTTATATAAGGGGCTATATCTTTTTCATAGACAAAAGAAACTCCATCATTTTCCTCTAGTAGGTCTTGATCTTGAAGCGACTCCTCCAGAGCCAATCCCAGATTGGGTCCGCCTCAGCCAAAACCGCTGACATAAATACGGATAAACAGCTCGCTTTCCCTTTTTTCCTGATCCAAAATTGTTCTAAATTGTTCCAACGCTGGCACTGTCACTCTCAACATAAAAGATCAACCTTCCTTTTTTAAAACAATTTAATATCAAGAGTTATATTCGCCTATAAATACAAAAAACCTTTTAGTTAATAAAAAGTTTTGTCATTATCGGCCCTATCAATATCAATGGCAGCGTCCGGGCAGACGAAAGCACAGATACGACAGGCAGTGCAGCGTTCAATTCGTTTGGCTTCAACAATGGGGGTTCCATAGACCCCCATTTCTTTGGACCAGTCTATCACTTGCGAAGGGCATTTTTCTATACAAAGGCCGCAGCCCTTGCAAAGATCCGGTGAAATGGTAAAAATCCCTTTCGGGCCTTTCCATTTTATTTTGGTGAAAGTCTTAGCCAAAGGCAATCAGCTCCTTTGCATTCTTTTAACCCCTATGACAATTTTTATTTATTTAAGATTGGCGGTGCCCAAACCGGTTAGAGAGCCTAAGGAATTTCACCGGCAGGTACAAGGCCTTCTAACATGCGTCCTGCAGACTGCCATCCCCATTCCAGAGCTTTAAGGTTCAAATCCTTTAAGGCGGGATCACGTTCGATTTTATGAGCCAACCTTTTTTCTAAGGCTGCTTCCACACTTTCCAGCGTGACCATTTTTGTAAACCCGGCCACTGTTCCCAAAATAATAATATTGGCCACCCTGGGATGAAGTTTGGTTTGGGCCATTTCGCTGGCCGGCAGACCAAAAACAGCCCTCACTTTCGGCAACATTTCGGGGAATTTCTGTCTTTGGCCGGTCAGCCTGCGTTCAGCAAAAGTTTCCGGAGCAATGGTATTGAAAGTCTGCCGCCCAACAACTTCATCCGAAACCTGCGGCGGTTCCAGCAGCGAACTGTCGAATAAAATGATGCTATCCTCATTCATATAGCCCTGCAAGCGTTCCAGTGAGCGGCTACTTAGGGCTACAACCAAATGGGCATGTTCAAATTTTGGGGATCCAACAGTTTCTGTTCCTATCTGGACAAAAGCAAGGGAGGTACCCCCCCTTTGTTCAATACCAAAGTTGGGTATGTACAAAGCTTTTTTTCCTTCCTCAAAGGCTGCCTGGGCCAGTATGTCCGCTGCTGCCTGCACTCCCTGGCCTCCTTCGCCGCCGATCACAATTCGCCTATTGCCGGATGTCATGAAAAAACAGGCCTCCTTGATGTCCAAGCTGTTTAAGAAGAAACCAATTCTCCCACCGGGAAATAATCGGTCATTTCTTTTTCCAGGTACTTCCACGTATCTTCGGCATCGGTCCTCCAGTTTGTGGGGCAGGTAGAAAGCACCTCCACTACAGAAATACCGCGATCATCAAGCAAATTTTTAAGTGCTCTTTCCATAACATGAGATAAGGGGCGCACACGGGAAACTGTCCCCCGGGCAATATAGGCTCCTTCAGGTGCAAAAGAAGCAATCATTTCCGGACCGCGCAAGGGGTAACCCTCACGAAAGGGCTCCCGCCCTTTAGGAGTTGTCTCCGTTACCTGGCCGGGTAGGCTAGTCGGGGCCATCTGTCCCCCGGTCATGGCATAAACGGTATTGTTAACTATAATTACCATAATCCTATCATTGCGCATGGTCGCGTTTACAAGATGCTGGACACCGATAGCGTACGCTCCTCCATCGCCCATGTAGGCGATACCTACAAGATTGGGCCGCACCCTTTTTGCCCCTACTATGAAGGGAACGACCCTGCCGTGATGAGTCTGAACCGTATCGAAATCAAAAAAATCCCAGGCCAACAGAGAACAACCTATATCACATCCGAAAACCACTTTTTCTGCAATATCCAGACTGTCTACAGCCATACCCAGGGCCTTTAATACCAGACCATGGCCGCACCCCGGGCAAAATTTATGCGGTTTTGTTTCCTTGCGCCAAGAAAGAGGCATCGATCGTTCGGACATTGATTTACCACCTACATGCTATTTGATGATATTGAAATTTCGGTAAGATCGGCAAGATTATGCAGATTACAGCAAAACAGCAGAAAGGCTCTCTTCCCGTTTTCTATTTATAACAGATTTTGCCTCCCGCATGATTTCTTCTGAGGTAATCCCCAAGCCGGGTCTGAAATAAGTGTACATTTCTATACTATGCTCAAGTTCCCCGCCGACAGCAATACGGATTAGCTTGGCAAGCTGGCCCTGGGCCGATTCGGCAACAAGAAGACGTGGACAGGCATGCAAGACTTTTTTAATGTCATTGTCCGGAAAAGGCCTTAGGGTAATGGGCCGGAAAAACCCTACAGGCATTCCCTCCTTCCTAAGTTCCCGGACGGCAGCTTCCGCACTCCTACCTACAATGCCATGGGCGACAACGATCAGTTCGGCATCCTCAATAAAGCCTTCTTCTTTTTGGGTTAATGTCGGGGCAGCCCAATGAAAATCATCAATGATCGGCTTTAGTGCATCATATAGTTCTTCTTCTACCGAAAATGCATTACGCCAATGGGCAGGTTCACGTTCTTTTCCCGGAACGCCTTCCAGGCCAACCAGGGGGGAAGGCGGTTTAAGGATAATGCCTCTCCTGGGGGGATCATAGAGGGTTACAGGCTCCCTCATCTGAGCTTGGTAGCCATCGCCCAAAACCAGTGCGGGGAAACGATACTCCCAAGCATTGGCAAAAGCTTTTATGGTCAGATCATACATTTCCTGGTGGCTTCCCGGCGAATAAACGATCCTCAAACCTTCACCGTTTCCGCCAAAAGCAGTTAAAAAAACTTCCTGTTGCGAATAAATAACCGTAGCCGTAGAAGGGCCGCCTCTTTGCTGAACAATAAGAACCAAAGGTATGCGCATCATCTCCGCCATAGAAAGTGGTTCTTGAAAAAGCACCGTCCCCGGGCCTGATGTGGCTGAAAAACAGCAGGCTCCGGCCATAATTCCTCCCAGGGTAGCAAACCCCGCGGAAAGTTCATCTTCAGTTTGTAAAAAACCACGGTCGTAACGCGGTGCCAGATGTGACCAGTAATGCATGATCTCATTTTGCGGCGTGATGGGGTAACCAAATAAAAATTCGGCCCCGGCAGCTAAAGCAGCCCAAACAACAACTTCATTGCCGTACATAAAAACCTGCCGTTCTTCATTAATAGGTTTACCGTTGTTCATTATCAACATCTTTTCTTTAAAAAATTGGTAAAACAGAAGACACCCCGGAAAATGTTATTTTAGCTTTCCCCAGATTTTCTTTTCTATGAGCATCAGCGCATACAAGGCCGGGGATCAAAAAAGGCGGGGAAATTTTATCCCCGCCACCTTTGTTTTTGTTTTTATTTGCTTCGCGCATTGACTGTTACTGTTTTTAATGGTGCGTTCCAGTGAACATCGGCTTTGAGGTATTCGCCGACATAGCGTACAGGGACCATGGTCCGGTCGTTTTTGATAACAGGAACTGTATCCATAACCTTCGGCTTGCCGTCGACCAGGACGGAGCTGCTGCCGATTGTAAACACTATTTTGCCTCTCGCCCCGGTAATTGTAACGGTTCGCGTTTGAGGCTCCCAGCCCACTGTTGCCCCCAATGCTTCAGCAATAGCCCTGAGCGGCACCATGAGGCGATCACTTTTGTCAATGTATGGAGAGGAATCAAAAGCAACCTTACGGCCTTCTACCAGGACGGTAAAATCATCCGGGCCAAGTTCATAATCGCTGATAAGGTATTTTTTCCGTTCTTCTTTAAATTTTTCCAAAGCAGGGGCATAATTTTTTTCGATTTGTTGAGGGGACAGGCCCTGTTCCAAATATTCGCCTATTTTATTCGTCCCCATGACCTTGTCAAACATAACCATGTCCTTATTGCTCTTGGGTACTGTAAAATCCCCCAGCATATAGGCATAGGCCAAGGCATAGATACCGGTCCGGGCCGGGTTGAAGGTATAAGGATCAGTTATTTTCAGCCTGACACCCCCAGCCTCCCCTCGTTGTTCCGGAACAAAGGTCACCCCCGGAAGTCCGGCTTTATTAAGTATGCCGGCATATTTTTCGGCGTTAAGCCCCTTGCCGCCGATCCATTTGAATTTGTCGGCCTGAAAAATGCCCGTGCCCTCCCCCAGACCGGTCGCCATATAGCCATAAACGGAATCCAGATCAGGAATATTGGGCGATGTCTGCACCCAGGTCAATCCTGTATCCGGAAACAACATCGGTCTTTTGTAGCCTTCCATGGGAACTACTTTCAAGTCGGCCCCGATCTTCCGATTAAAAAATTGGGCCAGTTCTCCAATCGTCATTCCATGGGCCATAGGCAGGTTGTCGACACCGACAAATGTTGTATATTTATCCTCCAGCACGGGCCCTTCCACGATATTGCCACCAAGCGGGTTGGGCCTGTCTAAAACGATGACTGTTTTATCATATTTTTGTGCCGCTACCAGGCAATAGTTCAAAGTCGATATATACGTATAAGTCCGCGCCCCAATGTCCTGTACATCAAAAACAATCGCATCAAGGCCTTTTAACATTTCCCCGGTAGGCATTCTTGTTTGACCGTAAAGGCTGTACACAGGTATCCCCAGTTTTTCATGGGTATAAGACTTTACATACTCTCCAGCTTTTGCCTTGCCATCAATGCCGTGTTCCGGGCCAAAAAGCGCCACCAGACTTGTAGATCTGTCGTTAGCCAAAAGATCAATAGTGCTTTCTTTTCTGCTGTTTACACCGCTTTGATTTGTTACCAATCCTATTTTTTTTCCTTCGATCAAATGATGATACTTGTCCATCAGCATTTCACTGCCGATCTTGACCCCATCAGCCCCTACGCAAAAAATAGAATTTACGGGCAACACCAAAAATGCTACAAGAACAACTACAAGAAAAAATTTTTTTGCCATTGTTTTCCCCTTCCCTAAAGCCGGTGCCGGTTTTTTAAAGTAGCATCAAAGCTTTATTGCTTCTAAATAATATAACGTTTAAAAAGCCATGATGGTTCCGAAAAAATAAAAAAAGCCCCAAAGACTTGCCCCGAACCTTTACAAACAGGACGGGGCGGGACTGTTGAAAAAGATCTTTTTTGTTATACCACTGCAAAACGATATGTCTGATAACATGCAGGGGCAGACCGATCCCGTC
>JAAZMP010000098.1 GCA_012798755.1 Bacillota bacterium | reverse complement strand
TTTAATAAGGAGGCAAGGTTATGGTGCGTGTAAGCGATCTCCGCGATAGGGATGTCATTAATGTTAACGATGGAAAAAGGCTGGGCATTATCAGTGATATTGATCTGGATCTGGAAAATGGCAAGGTAAAAGCGATTATCTTACCGGGGCATGGAGGATTTATGGGAGTGATTGGCAGGAAAAATGACTTGATTATACCTTGGGAAAGAGTAAAAAAAATAGGTATTGATACTATATTGGTAGACTGCCCGGTCGAATCCGGTAACATCTAAATAAAGGAAAGACGGTCTCAATTTTGTCTGGAAGTTGTACTGCAAATAGAAAGGATTGGTTCTTTGACATCAGATCTTTTCCCATTTAACGAAATCAGAAAACGGGATGGCAGAATAGTGCCCTTCGATGCCGAAAAAATTACTCAAGCCATCTTTAAAGCTGCTTGGGCTGTAGATGGGGAGGATTATTCTCTTGCCGGCGAACTAACCAAAGAGGTCATTGCTTACCTTAGTGGGCAAAAGTTGCCCGGTTTGATTCCTTCAGTAGAAGAAATTCAAGATGCAGTAGAAAAGATCTTGATTGAACGGGGACATGCCCGTACAGCGAAGGCCTATATTTTGTACCGGGCCAAAAGGACCCGTTTTCGAGAGGCAAAATCAGAACTAATGGATGTTGTTAAAGAGATATTGACAGAAGGCAGCCGTAAAGAAGAGGAAAGCACTTTTTCACCTACAGAGAAGATGCACCGCATTGCTCTGGCAGCCAGCCAAAAGTATTATTTGGACAACTTGCTCCCGCCGGAGATAGCGGGCGCTCATCGGAGGGGTAGCTTCCATATACATAATTTGGGGTATTACAGTAAAACCCTTGACTCCTTACAAATAGACTTAGAATCCGTATTAAAAAAGGAATTTGCCTCGGAAAAATCGCCTCCCAAGAACCTTCTTGCCGTTCTTTTAAGAGTAGCGTTAGTTGTTCAGAGAAACCGCAGTGATATATTTGGAGAGCAGGCCCTGCCCTTTTTCGATGCCGTTTTTGGTGAAGTGATGCGTAATTTTAAAAGCAAGCCGGATTACGGGGAGCTCTCCACTGGGTTGAGTGAGTTTCTTTCCTGCCTGGAATCGCTTTCTTGTTGTACGGGTGGGAACCCTTTACGCAGCAGCATACAGTTGGGATTAGATACTACGGAGGAAGGAAGAAACATCACTAAGGTTCTATTGGAAAATGCCGGGGAATTCAAGTGGCCCAAAGTAATTTTCCTGCTTAAAAAAGGAATCAGCCTACAAAAAGGAGATCCTAATTACGATTTGTACAAAATTGCTTTAAAAACAGGGTTGCGCAATGGTAACCCGGCTTTTGCTTTTCTTGATACTTCCTATAATACACCTTTTGATAAAGATATCTGTTTTTTTAGCAATGGTATGAAAATAGTGGAAAACAGGCATGGCGCACCAAAGGGAATAAAAAGAGGTAACATTGCTACTCTGACGTTAAATTTACCACGTTTAGCCTTGGATTCGGGGGAACAAGAACTTTTCTTTGTAGAACTCGATCGCCTGTTAATACTTGGCGTGCGCCAGTTGCTGCATCGTTATGAGGTCTTGACTTCTCTTAAGTGTAAAGATCTTCCTTTTCTGATGGGTGGAAGGCTTTACCTGGGAAGCGAAAAACTATCCCTGGGGGACAGCATTAAAAATTCCCTTAAAAATGGCCTTATAACCATTGGATTTGCCGGTTTGCCCGAAGCTGTCCGGGTTTTGTCGGGAAAGCGGCAACAGAATGGGGAAACAGAGCCCGGTTATGAACTGGCCATTAAAATTGTGGAACATATATCCAAGCGCGTCCTTTCTTTTGCCGGCGAATATGATCTTAATATTGAACTTTGTGGTGCACTAAATAACAAAAAATTGCAGGAATTTGTCATCAAAGACCGGCAAGAGTACGGGTTTGTCAAAGGCGTTACGGATAAAGACCTGTACAGTCCCAGTTTCGTTTTATTTCAAGAAGATGAAGGTTTGGAAAAAAAAATCGCCCTGGAAGGTGAAATACAAAAATTTTGTTCTGCCGGTTATGCTTCCAAGGTAATTTTGCTTCCCGGAATGGAAGCAGAAGGGGCAGAAGAAATTTTTCAAAGGTTGTTTGAGGCAGGCATAGGTTATCTAAATGTAGCCCCTTTGGGAGCTGCAAAATGAACAGGAAATTAAGCCGGGGCCAAAGCGGCAGCTGCCCCAAAAGGTATAATTTTTTTAAGGTGAATTTCTATGAGACGGAAAAGGACAAGACCTAAACATTTAAAAGTAATTGAAGGAAGAGGGGGCGGTTCTAAATCTACAGCTGAACCGGGAAAAAAACCTGCCAACTTTTTTTTAATAGTTTTAGCTCTTTTTCTGTTGGCGCAGTTATTGTTTGGCTGGATTTGGAATAATACTGATGACAATACGATTAATACCGTGCTGGCAAGCGAAGGTGTTGTAGATATTTCTTTTACCGTGTCCGGAGTAGCCACTTTTTCCGAAAAGGTTATCCTTGCTCCTTGTTCGGGCTTTGTATACTATGAAGTTGAGGATGGTGAAAGGGTCCCCGTCGGCAAAAAAGTTGCTATAATAGCCGATCTCCCTTTAGAAGGTGAAAACGTGATGGAAGATGAAGAACACATGCTAACGGAACCTTTGCAGCAATTTAAAACCTGGTTCTTAGGAGAAAAAGATACCGCTGCGCCCCTTTTTGCTGCTGGTCGAAAAACAGAGGTAGCTGCGCCGCAGCCCGGATTGGTTAAATTAGAAATAGATGGCTTTGAAGGATTTGGGCCGGATACGGGTTTTCCTTATCTAATGCCGGGAGAATTGGAGGAAAAAACGCCGGATGAACAGGTTCTGTATTCAGGAAAAATGATTCACTGCTCAGCACCCCTATTAAAAATTTTAAACAATTATTACTGGTACTTCAGCACAATTTTGCCTTCTAAGTACGATCGTTTGCTGACGGAGGAATCGCAGATCAAATTTTTATTTTCGTTTGCTCCAGATATGCCGGTAGAGGGCCGTAAAGTGGAGGAAAAGGAAAGAGATGATGGGCAGTTCGCGGTAACCTGGTGTATTGATCGTGAATTGCCGGGCCTTTATAAGCAGCGCCTTTGCAGTGCAGAGGTTGTTTATAAAAAGTTGGAAGGTGTACTGGTTCCCAAAAGCGCGCTTTTGGAAATTGATGATAAAACAGGTGTCTATATTTTAGAAAACGGGTTGGTTACCTTTCGGGAAATAGTTGTCTTAATGGAAAAGGAAGATGATTTCTTAGTTAAAAACTTGGAATTACACGAAAAGGTATTTATGGATCCGGAAAATGTGAAAGAAGGCCAGCGTTTTTACTGGTAAGAGGAGAGTGTTAAAGATGTCTGTTGCTTCTGCGCTTAAAAAAGGTTTGGAAAATATAAATGAACGTTTAAAAAAAGCCGCTTTAAAAAGAGGAACACCGCCCGGAGAGATCATGCTCGTTGCGGCTACCAAAACTGTACCGCCCCAAGTTATCGCTGTAGCACATGAACTGGGTATCAATAATTTCGGGGAAAACAGGGTCCAAGAGGCTTTACCTAAAATCCGGTCTTTGCCGGGGAGCATCCGTTGGCATTTCATTGGCCATCTGCAAAGAAACAAGGTCAGAGCAGTTCTTCCTGTTTTTGATTTCATTCATTCTTTAGATAGTATCAAGCTCGCCGAAGCGATACAAAAAGAAGCCAAAAAGAATAATAAGATAGTTGACGTGCTTATCCAGGTGAATATAGGCGAAGAAAAAAGTAAATTCGGTTTTAAAAAAGAAGAGGTTGCTGCCGCTGCAGAAAAACTGAGCAGCTACGACAACCTAAGGGTGCGGGGTCTGATGGCTATACCGCCTTTTTCCCCCGATCCAGAGGAAACAAGGCCTTATTTTCGCCAGCTTTACCATATATTTAAAAATATTAAAGTTCCAGGAATAGAAATGAAGTACCTTTCTATGGGTATGAGCAACGATTTTGAAGTGGCTATAGAAGAAGGCGCCAATATTATTCGCCTGGGGAGGGTGCTTTTTGGAGAACGAAATTAGCTGCGTTTCTAACTTTTAAGGGTTGCAGGGGTTGACCACGGTTAGGTTAATGTATAAACTAAGGTTAATTCCCAAAAAGAGTCTTTAAGGCGGAGGTGGCCATGTTTTTTTTAAAGGACATCGTAAAAGCTTTTTTTGATATAGCCTACTTTTTGATTCTTATACGCATTATTTTCAGTTTTTTGCCTCTCAATCCATACGGCAGCCCCTTTATTTATAATCTCGTGCAGTTTATTCGGCAGCTTACAGAACCTTTACTGCTTCCTTTCCGCAAGTTAATCCCGCCGCTAAGGGTTGGCGCCGGGGGTTACATCGATCTTTCCCCGATTCTGGCTATTTTTGTCCTTCGTTTTGTGCAAAACTTCCTGTTGAAGATGTTCTAATTATTTTGAACTGGGTGTGTGAACAAAAATGAAAAATGATAAACGTTTTTCCAATTATCCTTTATCTTCGGAGAAGAAATGGGCTGCATATTTCTGGTCACTGTTGGAAAAAGCACTTGAGCTTCATGCTGAAAAACAGACTCATTTTGCCAACCCCCGCCAACAGCAGATAGCTAAAGACTTGCTGGGCCGTTTTTCCGGTATCCGCAGTTCCTTTTTTGGGGGGTATCCCGAAGCGGAAAGGGTCAAAATTCATGTTTGTCCCCAAGCACTGCCGGGTGGTGGCGAAGAAAAAACAATTGCCTGTCTTATGGTAAAGGGCAGTTTTCCGGAGGGGATCCTAACACATAGGGATTTCCTAGGGGCGCTTCTAGGGCTTGGGATCAAACGTGAAATGATTGGGGATATCATTTACCGAGGAGGGGAAAAAGCCTTCGTTTTTTTGGAAAAAGAATTGGTACCCTTTGTAAAAACTAATTTCCGTAAAGCCGGACTTTTTACCGTAGAAACGGAAGAGATCGGGTTGGATGAGTTGGAGGCGGGGTTTGAACCTCAATGTGTTAAACAAATAAAAGGAACGGTGGCTTCGATGAGGCTTGATGCTGTTGCTGGCCTGGGCTTTGGCCTGTCCCGATCCAAAATTGCACCTTTGATTAAAGGGGAACAGATGAAGATAAACTATCAGTTGGTTAGCCGTCCCTCCCAATTGGTAAAGGAAGGGGATCTTATTTCCTTGACCGGCAGGGGCAGGTTGGAGGTTGTCGAAAAGAGAGGCAAAAGCCGCAAAGGGAGGACGCACTTGTTGCTGCATAGGATTATCTAGATATAATTATCCCTAAACCTTGCAGGAAAATAATGATAATTGTCGAAATTCTAAAGAGTGGGTTGTGCGTATGTCAGAAAGGAGGGGTATTATGGGCTTGACACCTATGGACATTCAAAATAAAGAATTTGCAAGATCTTTCAGGGGTTACAAGCAAGAAGAAGTAGATGAATTCCTCGAACGAATAGCAAAGGAATTGGAGCGAACAGTTAAAGAAAAATTAAGCATGGATGAGAAAATAACACTACTCGAAGAAAAACTGGAACAATATCAAAAACTGGAGGACACTTTGCATAATTCCATTGTTGTTGCCCAAGAAGCGGCCGAAGATGTGAAACGTAATGCTAATAAAGAGGCAGATCTGATCCGCAAAGAGGCAGAAAAAGAGGCACGGCGCGTCATCGATGAGGCCCATTACAAATCCAGTCGCATATTGGCAGAACATGAGGAGGTTCTAAAACAAGCGCAGATATTTAAGCTTCGTTTCCGTTCTTTTATTGAGGCACAGCTAGCCACCTTAGAGCTGGAAGACTGGTTGAATGTACAGGAAGATGATGAAGGTTCTGAAACAAGAGATATCGGTTAAGCAATAAAAAACAACAAAGGTGCCTATCGTCATCAGTATCTTTTTATGGTATTATGGATAAGATATGTTTTATATATAATAAATAATAAGGAAAATGCTATGAATGGGAGAGTAGACAGGACTACCAGCCTTTTTAAGCGAGCCGGGCGTGGTGAAAGACCGGTAAAGGCAGCCTGATCGAAGATCACCCGGGAGCCCTTATTTCCAAAGCCGCAGTAAATTGATAAACTTTTTACGGCGGCCAGTAGAAAAAAGCGTTCTATGGCAACGTTAAAGCCTAAAGCGGTTATAGTTGAGCTATAATAATGAGGGTGGTACCGCGGGAAAATCTCGTCCCTGGTAAGGCGGGATTTTTGTTTTTACAATAGAACTTTATAATTTAAACAAGGAGGTTGGGATTGCATTTATGAATTACAGCACTACTTTGAATTTACCAAAAACCGATTTCCCTATGAAGGCCGGGTTACCACGGAAGGAACCCCAGATTTACGACTACTGGGAAAAAATAAAACTTTATCAAAAAATGAGGGCCAACAGAAAAGGAGCCCTAAGTTTTATTTTACACGATGGGCCACCGTACGCCAATGGTGATATTCATATGGGAACAGCTTTGAACAAAATTTTAAAGGATGTTATCAACAAGTATAAATATATGCAGGGATACGATGTCGTCTACGTTCCCGGATGGGATACGCATGGCCTTCCTATTGAACACCAGGTCATTAAAACCAAAAAAACTAAAAGGGAAGAGCTTACCGATCTTGAATTTAGACGTATGTGCAGGGAGTATGCCCTTGAGTATCTCGATATCCAACGTAAACAGTTTATCAGGCTTGGCGTTTTAGGCGAATGGACAAATCCTTATATTACCTTGAGTCCTGCCTATGAGGCCAGCCAGATAGGGGTTTTTGGCCAAATGGCTGAGAAGGGGTTCATTTATAAGGGTTTAAAGCCGGTTTATTGGTGTCCTCAATGCACGACAGCTTTGGCTGAGGCAGAGATCGAATATTTCGAGCGGCGCTCACCGTCTATCTATGTCAGGTTCCCGGTGAGCGATAGCAAGGGAAAATGGCCGGAAAAGTACAAAAACGTTTACTTTCTAATTTGGACTACAACTCCCTGGACTATACCGGCTAACCTGGCAATTGCACTGCATCCGGATTTTGATTATGCTCTGGTGAAATCAGGCGAAGAATATTATATTTTGGCGCAGGATCTGATAGAAGAAACCTTTGCGGCCACCGGCCTGGAAAAAGGAGATATTTGTGAACGTTTCCAGGGTGATGAGTTGGAAGGTGTGCTTTGCCGCCACCCCCTTTACCGGCGGGAATCCAGGGTAGTTATAGCTGATTATGTTACCCTTGAACAGGGCACCGGATGTGTTCATATTGCCCCCGGACATGGTTTGGAGGATTATGAAACAGGTTTGCAGTATGATTTGCCTATTTATGCTCCTTTAGATGAACATGGGGTTTTTACCGCCGAAGCAGGAGAGTTTGAGGGGTTGCGTTATGATGAAGGTAATAAAGCGGTTACAAGCGCGCTGGAAAGGGAAAAGGCTCTTCTTCATCTTTCCTTTATATCTCACCAGTATCCACATTGTTGGCGCTGTAAAAAAGAAGTTATTTTCCGGGCTGCCGAACAATGGTTTGCTTCTATCCAAGATTTTCGGGAAGAAGCATTGGAAGCTGTGCAAAAGGTAAAGTGGATTCCCTCTTGGGGTGAAAACCGCATGGCTAACATGATTGCAGATCGGCGTGACTGGTGCATTTCCCGGCAACGGGTATGGGGGGTTCCGATACCGGTTTTTTATTGCTTGGAGTGCGGAGAGCCTCTTTTAACCCCGGAAAGTATCGAGGCTGTCCGAAAACTTTTTCATAAAGAAGGATCTGATGCCTGGTTTAAATACGAAGCCGAAGAGATATTGGCTGAAAATACGGTTTGCACGGCTTGCGGCAAGGGAAAATTCCGTAAGGAACAAGATATCATGGATGTGTGGTTTGATTCCGGTTCCAGTCATGAGGCGGTGCTAAACAGCTGGGCGGGGCTCAGTTGGCCGGCTGACCTCTACCTGGAAGGAAGCGATCAGTTTCGCGGTTGGTTCCAGTCTTCGCTTCTGACGGCCGTTGCTACAAAGGGTGCCCCCCCCTACCGCAGCGTATTAAGCCATGGGTGGGTTGTAGACGGCGAGGGCCGGAAAATGTCCAAGTCTTTGGGGAACGTTATAGCTCCGGAGGACATCATCAAAAACTATGGTGCCGATGTCTTGCGCCTTTGGGTTTCCAGTGCAGACTTTACCAGCGATATACATCTTTCCAAAAACATATTGAAACAGCTTTCGGAAATTTATCGTAAAATACGCAATACCTGCCGCTTTCTTTTAGGAAATTGCTACGATTTTCACCCGGAAAACGATAGCATTGAATATGATCAACTGGAGGAAATAGATCGCTGGGCCTTGCACCGTTTGTACAAACTGGTTCAGAAAACAACTTTGGCTTTTGAAAACTATGAATATCACCAGGTGTTTCACGCCGTGCACAATTTCGCAGTAGTGGATATGAGTAATTTTTACCTGGATATTATCAAAGATCGTCTCTATGTTTCGGCACAGGATTCTCATACCCGCAGGGCTGCACAAACAGTGCTGGCCAAGGTTTTGCACACACTTATTTTATTGATTGCACCGGTGCTTTCCTTTACGGCGGAGGAACTTTGGTCTTATTTATCTTTTAAGAAAGAAGAAAGCGTAATGTTGGCTCCCTGGCCTAAATTACCTGCTTTTTATGAAGATAGCAAAATGGCGGCCCGCTGGGAGGTAATGCTCCAGCTAAAAGAGGAAGTCAACCGCATTTTGGAAATGGCAAGGCGAAAGAAGGTTATCGGTTCCTCTTTACAGGCAGCTGTGGAACTTTATCCGGATGAGGAGTTGTATTCCAAACTTAAAGATTATGAGCAACTGCTGCCTGTTATTCTCATTGTTTCTTCTTGTCACCTGAACGAACCTACTGTGGAAGCTGATGATGGCTCTGCAGAGGCGCAGGAACTCAATTTGCACGTCAAGGTTTTTCAGGCAGCCGGCGAAAAGTGCCAACGTTGTTGGATGTATTCCCCTACAGTCGGTGAAATCAAAGGTTTTGAGGAAGTATGTTCGCGCTGCAGTGAAATCCTGTCGCTGGGCGGCGACAAAAAACCTGCCGACTGACAGGTGGTTTAATAACATTTGTTTGGAGATAATAAAAAACGATATGGTTTTGATCTATTTTCAAAAGATATCCCGGGAGACATTCGTTAAATGGATGAAAGATACAGCAGTGGTTTGCGCCAGGAAGGCCAGCTGATGCTTTTGGATAAAATAGCTAAGTTATCCCAGCAGCTGGAGAAATTTAACTTGGCTGGCTACTTGGAACAGCTTAATAACCCTCGTCGCTATTTAATGGTTAATTTTGTAGGAGGGATTGCCAGAGGATTGGGTATAGCTTTGGGAATGACCATCCTTGGAGCTTTTATTCTTTACGTATTGCAGAAACTGGTCGTTTTAAATTTGCCGTTGATCGGCGATTTCATTGCTGAATTGGTCCGTATCGTGCTGACCTATTTGTAATGAAGTGATGGCGTTTAAGGATAACAATATTATTTCGGCGCCAGATTTTAAAAAAAGCCATGCAAATACTGAATCATGGGGGTTGGTTAGATCGGAATTGGACTATGGTTATTTTTCGCGTTTGCTGCAGAAAAAGAAGGATGAGCTGTTAAAATTTAAAACCAGGGAAGAGGCGGGTAAACACATCTCCCTGAAAGAAAGCACATCTGAGCTGTCCATGTTTGATAACCATCCGGCTGATATGGGCTCAGAGCTTTTTGAACGCTCCAAGGACCTGTCTCTTCATAGACTGCGCTTGGGGACACTTGCAGACATTGAAGCTGCCCTAAAGCGAATCGCTGACGGCAGTTATGGCCGGTGTATAGCCTGCGGAAAACAAATTGATAAGGAACGTTTAGAGGTTCTTCCTTATGCCAAGTACTGCCTCATCTGTCAGGGAGCTGGGGAGACTAAGGGCAAAAGAAACGGAGATGATCGCCCTGCAGAGGAAAGTGTTCTTAGCCCCCCGTTTAAGCGTACTTTCCTGGACGGAAGCGATTATACGGGATATGATGGTGAAGATGCCTGGCAGGATGTTGCACGCTACGGTACCTCTGATTCTCCCCAGGATGTGCCCGGTGATCCTGATTATCCTGCCTTTGTGGATTCCGCAGAAGATTCAGGGATAGTAGATAAAATGGATAAATTACCTTCAACATTAAAAGATCGGGGAAAAAAAGAAAACAGGAAGGAAGAGGGCGATGCGGGAGGGAAAAAAAGAAATTGAATCCGAAAAAACGTCTTTTTTCTCCCCATGGCCCTTGTTCGGAGCCGGGCGGTTGAAAAAACGTCAATTTTCCTTTGCAGCTTTTTTTAGTGTTGCAGCTCTGGTTTTTTTCTTGGATCAACTTAGTAAGTCATGGGTTGTAGGAAAGCTGGCCCCCGGCGAAACCCAGGCTCTCATACCCGGCATATTTTACCTAACGTATGTCCGTAATCCCGGTGCTGCGTTCGGCTTATTGGCCCATAAAACATCCTTTTTTATCGTTGTAGCACTATTTTTGGCTATCATCATTCTTCTTAGCTGCTATTTTCTTAGCAATCGTTATGTTTTGTTTAGGTTTGGGCTGTCTTTGTTGTTGGGCGGGGCGATGGGCAATTTGTTTGATCGGTTGAAAACCGGTTACGTTATTGATTTTTTGGATTTTCGGATTTGGCCCGTATTTAATTTGGCTGACACGGCTATTACAATTGGTGTTATACTATTATTTATTAGTTTTTTACGAAATAAAACGTATTTTTTTAGCAGTGAAAAATAAAGGAAATAAACTATATGGAAATAAAGTGTTTCAGGGTGGAGGCTGATGAGGGAGACAGACGCCTTGATCTTTTTTTAGCTTCCAAAAAAAAGTCTCTTTCACGATCGTTTTTACAGAAGCTATGTCGGGAGGGGCATGTTTATGTAGATGGAGCAAAGCAGTCTAAAACCGGGTATCGGGTCAAGGAAGGCCAAAATGTTAAACTTTGTATTCCGCCTCCGAAGGTGTTTAAACTTAAGCCGGAAGATATTCCCCTGGAAATCATCTACGAAGATAGCGATCTGCTGGTTGTTAATAAACCCAAAGGTATGGTAGTACATCCTGCTGCTGGGCATTGTGAAGGCACTTTAGTAAATGCCTTGTTATCCCATTGTGAAAATCTTGCCGAAGTAGGGGATAAAACCAGGCCCGGAATAGTTCATCGCTTGGACAAAGATACTTCCGGACTTTTAGTAGTAGCCAAAAGTGATTTAGCATATAAAAGCTTGAACTTGCAACTTAAAAAAAGGAAAATGAAAAGGGAATACCTGGCTGTTGTACACCATCTTCCACCCCGAAAAAAAGGGATTATAGATGCACCTTTGGGAAGAGGTGCCCGGGAACGTAAAAAATTTGTCGTCAAAGAAATCGGCGAAGGACGTAAAGCAGTTACTTACTACAAAGTTATCGGCGAGATGGGGCCCTTCTATCTTCTTTCTGTAAAACTGGAGACGGGCAGGACACATCAGATCAGGGTTCACCTGGCTTTTATTGGCTGTCCCGTCGTAGGGGATCCTCTTTATGGGCCAAAACGTTCGCCCTATAAAAAGTATGGGCAGTTTCTGCATGCCCGAACGCTAGGTTTTCAGCATCCCCGCAGCTTAGAATATTTGGAATTCTGCAAAGAACCGGGTAAAGCTTTTTCTTGTATTTTCAGTCCGGAGGAAAGATGATGGCTCGTTTTAAAAGGCAGATCATGGATGTTAAGGGAATACGGCGGGCTTTGACGCGCATTGCTCATGAAATTGTGGAAAGAAATAAAGGAATTGATGATGTTGTTTTAGTAGGAATAAAAAGGAAAGGTGGCCCCTTAGCCTACCGGCTGGCCGATCTTATTGAAAAAATAGAAAATGTTAAACCCCCCGTGGGATTGTTGGATATTACACCCTACCGGGATGATCGCCAAAACGATAATGTTTTTGTAGCTAAATCCGCGGCCGCTTCTTTTCCTTTTGAAGTTACGGGGAAAACATTTGTTCTGGTAGACGATGTCCTTTATACGGGCCGTTCTGTAAGGGCTGCTATGGAGGCTCTTATGGACAGAGGCCGGCCCCGTTTGATTCAGCTGGCGGTGTTGATTGATCGGGGGCATAGGGAGCTGCCGATCAGGCCGGATTTTGTTGGTAAAAATGTTCCAACCAGCAGCAGTGAGAGCATTGCTGTTTGTTTATCAGAGGTGGACTCTGCAGAAGAGGTATTGATTATCAGGGGAAAAGAATTTTAATGGAGATAAACCTGCGTTATTTCGTCTTGCCTGAGTAACATTTAAGTAATATATTAGGATAGAACTTGTATGCCGCAGATCTTGAGGGATTTAGAGTTTAGTGCTGGCTATTGTTTTGCCGGTCTTTTGTTTTCAATCTGTTTCTAGATGATGTTGTTTAAGTAAATAACCCATGTTTTTTTCGTCAGGAGTAACATAGAGTGTTTTGTAGTTGTTGTAGGTTACCATGCCGGGTTTTCCCCCGGGAAGGCGCCGTACGTTTTTAACTGTCGTATAGTCTACCGGAACATTTGAAGAGCGCGCGCCACGGCTGAAATGTGCGGCCAGAAGGGCGGCTTCTTTTATCGTGCTTTCGTGGGGGCAAGTCGATCTGACAATAACATGTGCCCCGGGCATTTCTTTTACGTGTAGCCATAGGTGTGATTTGGCTGCAAAGTTTTGCACCAAATATTCGTTTTGGCGGTTATTGCGCCCCACAAAAATTTCTTCTCCCTCAGAGGAAGAAAATTTAAGGAAGTTAAAAGAAACCCCTTTTTTAGGATGTCGACTTTTTTTTGCTACTGGTAAGTAGCCGGTTTCCTCCAACTCATCCTTTATCTCTTTCAGGGACTGCAAATCGGATTTTTGCAAAGAGAAAAGGACGTTATCAAGGTAGGCGATCTCCCGCCTTGTTTGTTTCAGCCTCTCCGCTATTTTTTTTTCTGCTTGGCGCGCCCTGCGATATTTTTTAAAATAACGCTGGGCATTTGATGATGGTGACAGC
The DNA here is from genome assembly GCA_012798755.1 of Bacillota bacterium. GTDB lineage: Bacteria > Bacillota > Dethiobacteria > DTU022 > UBA8154 > UBA9862. The sequence goes on along the minus strand of JAAZMP010000098.1, from coordinate 171,885 downwards.
TGGGGATCAAGAGCTATTTTGATCTTTTCGCTTTGTTCCGAGAGAATGTTATTTAGTTCAATTTTACGTGATCTTAAAGGAATTTTTTTTAGGTTCATAAGGATAAGTTCCCCACAATGAAGATAGTATTCTGCTTTTCCTGCGGCGTCAAGTTCTTTAAGCTGGGCGCTTTCTTTTTTTTGAGTCTTTTCCAGGGCTTGTTTAGTTTGACGGAAAAGCAAGGCCGTAAGGTTTTGTTTTTCCTCTTTTTTTTCTGTGTATTCGTAAAATTCGTCTAAAATATCGCTCATGGAAGCAGACGTGCGGCGGTGATCTCCAATGGTTTGTTTTGGATTTACAGCAGAAAAGTCAATAGGGTTTTTCATTTCATCATAAAGGAGCGTAGGCTCCCATTTTTCTCCTGTGTAAACATCCAAAATCTCCTGCAATTTTTGCCAAAGAAGTTTGACTGCTTCGGAGGAAATATTTGAACTTTCTGCCCGGGCAGCAATTTCTTTTGCCAGAAAAGGGCTTAACCCTTGCAGGTTCCTAAGTAGTGCCCGGGCTGTGGGCTGGTTCTGCAGCCTTGCCATTTCCTGGCTAAAATGTTCAAAGTCTAAAGCAAGGGGGTGCAATTTTTCCTGCGCAGGAGGTGGTAGGTAGATATGGTTAGGCAAAAGGGTTCTTACGCGGTTCCTAAAAGGAGGTATCGGTTTTAAAACACCGGTAATCTTCCGTTTATTATTTTCATCAGGGCTGTCCAGTAAAATGAGATTGCTATGGCGCCCCATTATTTCTGCAGCCAGAGTTTTTATTACTTTTTCCCCCTTTTCGTTGAAAACAGCGAAGTTTAAATATATTGCTCTTTCCAATAAAGGCTGTTCTAATGATACAAGTTCCCCGTTACTTAAGTGTTTGCGCATGAGCATGCAAAAAGGAGGGGGAGTGGGGGGGTGGTTGTAGTGGTGTTCAGTGAAATGGATCCTCGCTTTTTGTGTATCAATGGAAAAAAAAAGTGTTTTGGCTTTTGATCCTGTTTTAAAATAAAGAAGTAAATCAGTCGGGTTAAGTTGGTATACCTTGTTTAAACGGGCACCGGTTTCTATAATTTTTTCTTTAATTTCCCGGGCGATCGCACCCAAAACAAAAGAGTCAAATGGCATTTTTTTTCCTCCTATTTACAGTAAACAGTATAACTTTAATGCCTGCAAAAAGCAAATATCTTTAGATTGTACAGGTTCTTTTTTGTTGTAAGCAAGAATATGAATAAGATGAATTTTTGTTTTAAAAAATACACAAAAGTAAGGAGAAATATGAAAAGATCCAGCTTATGGGCCATTTCCGGTATTGAAGAGATTAATGAACGTTTCCAGGTTCATACGGATCAGGGCCTGGAAGAGCATGAAGCAAGGCGACGCTTGAAACAGTGGGGAACCAATACCCTTCGGGGGAAAAAACCAAAGGGTTTGCTGGAGATTTTTGTCGATCAGTTCAGAGACTTCATGGTTTTGGTGCTGCTTGCGGCCACGCTAATTTCCGGGCTCTTACATGAATACAACGATGCTTTGACTATCATCATTATCGTTTTTTTTAACGCAATTTTAGGTTTCATCCAGGAATACAAAGCAGAGCGTTCCTTTGCAGCGCTGAAGCAATTTTCCGCCCCCAAAGGCAAGGTTGTAAGAGAAGGAGCCATATTAGAAATACCTGCTGAGGAGGTAGTTCCCGGAGATATCGTTATAATAAAAGCCGGGGATCGTGTTTGTGCTGATGCCAGGTTGATTTTTGCAGACAGCCTGATGGTCGACGAATCCCCCTTGACCGGCGAATCAATAGCTGTAGAAAAAGAAGTTACTATATTAAAATCTTTGCCTTCATCTCCCGGAGATGCCGAAAATATGATCTTCAGTGGAACACTGGTTCTGAATGGAACAGGGCGGGCTATTGTAGTTGCCACCGGCATGGATACGGAAATGGGGCGCATAGCTTCATTAATTCAAGAAATTGAGGTTGATAAAACTCCACTTCAAAAACGTTTGTCCAGGTTGGGAAAATTTCTGGTTGTAGCCTGTCTTTTGTTTTGTTTAGGCATAGTTGTTCTGGGGTTATGGAGAGGGGAAGAAATATACAATATGTTCATGGCGGGAATATCGCTGGCTGTGGCGGCCATACCAGAAGGGCTCCCGGCTATTGTCACCGTCTCCTTAGCTTTGGGCGTACAACGCATGGCCAGACGAAAGGCTATCGTTCGCCATCTTCCCGCTGTCGAAACTTTGGGGTGCGCTACGGTCATTTGTTCCGACAAAACCGGCACTATTACGCAGAACAGAATGACCGTTAAAAGTGTTTATACAAATGGTCGTTTTTTTGATATTGGGAAGGCAGATCATGATTTGGATGGAGGAATATATCTAAAACATAAAAAAATTAATGTTTTTAAGGAACCGCACCTGTACAAAATGTTTCAAATCGCTACCTTGTGTAACAATGCTTCTTTCCAGCGGGGAAGCAAAAGATTATCCGCTGCAATTTCCGAAAAAAAGGTACAGGGGGATCCCACGGAAAGTGCTCTTTTAATTTGTGCAGCCAAAGCAGGGATCCGGAAAGAAAAACTTGAGCAGCGCTATAAAAGGGTTAAAGAGTATCCCTTTAGTTCCGGACGCAAAAGCATGTCTGTAATTTTACAAAAAGATGAAGAATTTTCCATATTTGTTAAAGGTGCACCGGAACGGTTGTTGGAGATTTCCTCCTTTGTCCTGGAAGATGGGATCGTAAAACCTTTAAACACTGGTCTCCGCCGAAAAATTTTGGCGCAGGTGGGAACTATGGCTGCCGGGGCCTTAAGAACACTGGCTGTTGCCTACAGGCCCCTGCCCGGCTATAATCTTTTCTCAGAATCGAAAGATTTAGAAAAAGATTTGATATTCGTAGGTTTTTTGGGGATGATCGATCCCCCCCGGCCTGCAGCTGTAAAAGCTATTTACAATTGCAAAAAGGCGGGGATCCGCATTGTTATGATAACGGGCGATCATCCCAACACAGCCATAGCTGTGGCCCGGCAAACAGGTATTTTAAAGCATGGTGGGGAGGTTATTGCTGGCCGCGAATTAGATGAAATGACAGATGGCGAACTTTATAGGCGCATAGATAATATATATGTTTTTGCCAGGGTCAATCCGGAACACAAACTGCGCATTGTTCGTTGTCTAAGGGATAAAGGCCACATTGTGGCTATGACCGGAGACGGTGTAAATGATGCTCCCGCCGTAAAAGAAGCTGATATAGGTATAGCTATGGGCCTGGCGGGGACAGAGGTTACCAAGGAAGCCGCTTCATTGGTGTTAGCCGATGACAATTTTAGAACCATTGTGGCTGCCATAGAGGAGGGCCGCAATATATACGAAAATATTCGCAAGTTCATCAGATTTTTATTGGGATGCAACCTAGGGGAAATTTTAACCATGCTTTTGGCAATGTTATGCGGACTGCCCCTTCCTTTACGCCCAATTCAGATCTTATGGGTCAACCTGGTTACAGATGGTTTGCCGGCCATGGCTTTGGGGGTGGATACTCCGGAAAAGGATGTAATGTCCAGGCCCCCGCGTTCCCCACAAGAAGGAGTTTTCAGCAGGGGGTTATGGAAAAAAATATTAGTACGGGGAGTTATGATCGGTGTAACTTCAATCTTTGTTTTTTATATCGCTTATCAGAGTTCTTCACTTTTGATCTATGCCCAAACCATGGCTCTTTCAACATTGATTGTCACACAACTTTTACATGTCTTCGAATGTCGTTCCGAAAAATTTTCTATTTTTGAAATAGGTACTAAACCCAACCCTATGTTAACAACGGCGGTTTTTATTTCTTTTCTTCTTTTGCTTGTTATTATCTATCATCCTTTTTTGCGAAACGTGTTCCAAATTTATCCCCTTCGTGCAGGGGATTGGCTGATCATAATAGTTGCCTCAGCCGTTCCCTATGTCTATAGTTTTCTTTTTGGAAGAAGGAAAAAGAAAAAATCTTCTGTTCATTCTTTCAAACAAAGGCTGTAAGGCTATAGCCTTTCATTTAGCAGTTGAGTGTTCGATAACCTTTTAAATTGCGCTGTTCTGCTTTTTTAGCTTGATTATGCATATTTTTATGATAAAATAGGGTTAAATATATAAAAATGAACTTTTTTACGGCAAAACAAAAGGGGAATAAACTTGGCAAAAAGCATGACAGGGTATGGAAGAGGAGTGGCCCACGCGGATGATTTTCGTTTCAGCGTGGAAATCAAAGCCGTTAACCATCGCTATTTTGATCTGGTTATAAGAGCTGCCCGGGATCTGATGCCTTTAGAGGATAGGATTAGGCAGATATTATCGAAGAAAATATCCAGGGGGAGAGTAGAAGTTTTTGTAACTTTGGAAACAACGCAGGGAAGGGGCAAGAAGGTGGTCATGGATGAAGAGCTGGCGAAGTCATATTTTCAATGTATTTCAAAGTTGCGCGACTCTTTTAATCTTCTGCATGATGAAATATCTGCCCGGGAACTGGCCCTTTTCCCGGAGGTTTTGTACATAGAAAAAAACGTCTTGGAACCGGATCTGCTTGCCCCCGTCCTTGAAAATGCCGTTGCCGATGCCGTATCTGCGCTTGTTCTGCAGAGGGTCAAAGAAGGTGAAAGATTAAAACAGGATATTGTTTGCAGAATAAACAAATTGAAAAAGATCACCGAAAGGATCGAGGCCAGGGGTCCGCTTTTTCTGGATGAATATCGGCAAAAATTGAATGCCCGGTTGGATGAGATTCATGACGGCAGGGAATATGACAAGCAGCGTTTTTTTACGGAAATAGCTTTTTTTGCGGAAAAATGTAACATTGATGAAGAAATAGTCCGCATGAAAAGTCATATACAATCCTTTAATGCGGAGATACATAAAGGTGGGGTGATAGGGCGCAAACTTGACTTTCTTTTGCAGGAGATGCATAGGGAAGTCAATACTGTTGCCTCCAAAAGCAGTGATTTGGAGATCTCGCGCCTTGCTTTGGAGGCTAAAAGCGAAATCGAAAAAATCAGGGAACAGGCTCAAAATATCGAGTAATTTTTCCTTTTTGGTATTTATTCTGCTTTTTGGGCAGGATATCATAAATAAAATTTATAAAAGGAGGTGTTAGGCCTGATTTTGATTTAAACTTTAGGGCGGTATCATAACCCCCGGGAATCAGGCTAAAATGAAAATCAAGCTAATTAACATTGGATTTGGAAACATCGTTTCTGCAAATCGTATTATTGCGATAGTAAGCCCTGAATCAGCTCCTATTAAACGGATAATCGGGGAGGCCCGTGACAGGGGTATGTTAGTTGACGCTACCTACGGCCGGAGGACACGTGCCGTTATAATAGCGGATAGTGGGCATGTAATCCTCTCAGCGGTGCAGCCGGAGACGGTAAAGCATCGTCTGCAAAGCAAAGAGGCCGCTGCTGCGGAATAAGATGGTTCCTGAACAGTTATTTTTATAATTTAAAAAAAGTTGCGGAGGAAAACATGAAGGGGGTTTTAATTGTAATATCCGGTCCTTCCGGCACCGGTAAAGGTACCGTCTGCCAAAATCTTTGTAAACTAAACCCGAACTTGCATTGTTCTGTTTCTGTAACCACTCGTGCTCCCAGGCTAGGGGAAAAGGATCATGAAAGTTATTTCTTTTTTTCTGAAAATCGCTTCCGGGACCTTGTAGAGCAAGGAGCTTTCTTGGAATGGGCAAGCGTTTACGGAAACTACTACGGCACTTTGCGGCAGCAGGTAGAAGAAAAGCTTGATAAGGGGCTTGATGTTATTTTAGAAATAGATACCCAAGGGGCGGAACAAATACGTCAAAGCTCTTTAGATGCCATATACATCTTTTTGCTGCCTCCTTCCATGGAGGAGCTTTGGAGACGTATCAAGGGAAGGGGAACGGATGGGCCGGAAGCAATAAGGCAGAGGTTTGCTTCTGCTCGTAAGGAATTGGAAGAGATCTGGAAATATGATTACGCGGTTTTAAATGAGAATGTGCCCGAAGCGGTTAAAAGCATCGAGGCTATTATTTCAGCGGAAAAATGCCGCATCAGAAAGGATATGGATATTTTATCCAGATATTTTAAGGAAGGTGAACAAGGTGATTTACCCCTCTATTGATGAAATGCTGCAAAATGTTGATAGCAGGTACTCCTTGGTTATCCTGACTGCAAAAAGGGCACGTCAACTTCGTGAAAACCAGGTAGCCAAGGATGATTCCAGTGCGTTCAAGGAGGTAACTTCTGCATTGGAGGATATACATTCAGGCAAGGTAACTTATAAAAGGATTAAAAACGGTATTAAGTAATATTTGATTTAAGCGGTGTGATAACATGCTAAAGGATAAAGTGCTTCTTTTGGGAATAACAGGAGGCATAGCTGCCTACAAAAGTGCTGAACTGGCCAGGTTGGCAGTTAAGAAAGGCGCTGTTGTACAGGTTGTTATGACCGAAAATGCAAAAAATTTTATAACGCCTTTAACAATGAGAACTCTTACGGGGCGGCCTGTTTACAGCTCTCTTTTCGATTTTTCCTACAGTTCTGCAACTATGCATATAGATCTTGCCCGGGAACCGGATATAACTGTGGTGGCTCCGGCAACCGCTAACCTTTTGGGTAAAGTTGCTTCGGGCATCGCCGATGATCTTCTTTCCACGGTTCTTTTGGCTGTTGATCTTAAAAAACGCCCTGTTCTTCTGGCGCCATCGATGAACACCGCCATGCTTCACCATCCTTCTGTGAGGAACAATATCGATGTTTTGCGCCGGAGGGGCTATTTTTTCGCAGATCCTCTTTCAGGCGATCTGGCTTGTGGTGATGTCGGGGAAGGTCGTATGGCTGAACCGGAACAGATTTTGCGTTTAATTGAGGACAAACTAGCGGTACATCCTGATTTTAACGGGTTAACTGTAATGATTACCGCCGGTCCTACCAGGGAGCCGCTGGATCCTGTTCGCTTTTTAAGCAACCGTTCCAGTGGAAAAATGGGCTATGAGTTGGCCCGGGCGGCAAAAGAAAGGGGTGCCCGGGTTTTATTAATAAGCGGGCCGACATTTTTGGAACCGCCACAAGGGATCGAACTTTATTATGTAGAGTCCGCGCGGGAAATGCACGCTGTCGTTATGGAAAAACGATCCCTGGCCGATATCATTATAAAGACGGCTGCCGTAGCTGATTTTCGGCCCGAAGATATCCAAATGCAAAAGATTAAAAAAAAGAAGGGGCTAAATGAATTAAGTATAAAGCTTACCCGTAACCCGGATATTTTAAAAGAGCTGGGCCTTCTAAAAGGTGATTACTTTTTAGTTGGTTTTGCCGCGGAAACCGAAAACTTGATCGCTAATGCAAGAAAAAAGCTATATGATAAAAATCTTGACCTCATTGTAGCCAACGATCTTACCCAAAAAGGTGCAGGCTTTTTGGAAGAAACAAATAAAGTAAGCCTGATATACCGGGATGGAAGCGTTGAAGATATTCCCCTTATGACCAAATTTGAACTTTCTCACCTGATTTTGGACCGTATTTTGAATTGGAAAAAAAGTTAGGCCTGTATTGGTTGGTTTAGCCTAGCCTGAAAGCAGAATCAGTTTTTGAACCAAAAGAGGCGTCAAAACCACCTCGATAACCGAAGCAATGAGAAGTAAAAATATTATTAAGGGGAAGACGGTAAAAAACTCGCGCCAGACAATTTTAAGGCTTTCGATGCGTTTTTTTTGCGGAAATGGGAAAAGTAGGTGAAAACCTGTTTTAAGGCCGAAAGAAGCACTTATTAAGAATGCCGGTAGTTCAAAAATACCATGCGGCAATATGCCCACCGAAATAAAGGTAAAAGCCGGAATACTTTCCCGCCCCAGCTCAACAACCAGGGTGCCCAGCAAGGCCCCATTGGTAAAAAGGCCCATAAGCGGGGGTAAACCCAGGAAAATTCCAAACAGCATCGCCCTTAGGGAAGCTAAGAGATTATTGACAAAAAGAAGACTTATCCCCTTTAAAGGCGAACCGGAAAATATCATATCTGCCATTTCTTGCAGAAATTCATGCTGGGATTCAGTAAGTTCTGTAAGGAAAAATTCCTCATTTCCGGAAACAAAAATTGCCGCGAAAATGCCGATTAAAAAGAATATTAGAGCAGTAATGATCCAATTCATATTTTGCTCGATGGTGCGAATGGTTTTGGGGTTAATAAACATGTTAACTCCTTTTTAATTTTTTCTTATGCAGTAAACATTATATTACACTTTACTTTTTAATGAAACGATCAAAGCTTTTTTCGATGAAAGCCCACTATTATGTCAGGAGTGTTTAGCCGGTGACAGAAACGTTATATATCCGGGTCATTTTAGATATGGTCAGCAATGCTGTGGACAGGCCTTTTCAATACCTTGTTCCAATTCATTTGCGCGACAAGGTAAAATTGGGTTCCCGGGTGTTGGTCCCTTTTCGCTCCCGGGAAATGGCTGCCTATGTAGTGGCTTTCGACCAAGAACCTTTGGTTGCAAACGTGCGGGAAATATTGGGGGTGCAAGATTTTCCCCTGTTGCTTACGGAATTTGTGGAGCTTAGCTATTGGCTTTCGCAAAAATTTTTTTCGCGTTGGATAGAAGCTATTCGCTTGTGCCTGCCTCCAGCCGGAGCTGTGCAAAAAACAAAAAGCATAGAATATGTGCAGCCGCTTCTTTCCAAAACAAACTTGTTAAAAGAAAGCGCCCGTATAAAAAAGCGGGCTTTCCGCCAATCCCTGATCTTGGAAAATCTAGCCTCCGTGGAACAGGGCTTGTCTTGGCCGGATCTTAGGAAAAAAACGGGTGCAAGGCGTCAAAGCCTTCTTTCCTTGGTTAACAAAGGCTTACTTAAAGTTGAAAAAATATCTTGTGAAGACTTTACTTGTGAGAAAAAGATACCGGGAAAAATCGGTGAATATGAAAAACTGTCCCTTACGGCTGAGCAAAAAACGGCTTGGGAAGAAATTAAAACAGGGATCGGCGGTGAACAAAAACAATTTTTAATTTATGGTATTACGGGGAGCGGAAAAACGGAGCTATATTTACGGGCCGCGGAGAAAGTTATCAGGCAAGGGCGGAATGTTTTATTTTTGGTGCCTGAAATTGCGCTTACTACGCAAATGATAGAACAATTAAAAATACGTTTTCCGGGAAGTCTGGCTTTATTGCATAGCAATCTTTCGCAAAAGGAAAGGTATGAGCAATGGCTGCGTGTAAAAAAGGGAAAGGCTCGGATTGTACTTGGTGCCCGTTCCTGTATTTTTGCTCCTTTAAACAACATTGGTTTAATTATCATGGACGAAGAACATGAAAATACATACAAACAATCGGAATCCCCCCGTTATCATACCAGGGATGTTGCCAAATGGAGGGCTGCTTATCATGATTCTGTTCTGTTGATGGGTAGTGCTACTCCGTCATTAGAAACCTTTCTTGAAACAAAGGGCCAAAAAGTAAAGTTAACCACGCTTACCAAAAGAGTGAAGGATCACCTGCTTCCTTCTGTAAAAATAGTGGACATGCGAAGGGAATTTAAGAACAGAAACAGGGGTGTTTTCAGTCGTGCCCTAAGAGCAGCGATGGAGGAAACCTTATCGCGTGGAGAACAGATCATGCTTTTCCTCAACCGGCGTGGTTTTTCCAGCTTTCTTCTTTGCCGGCAATGCGGATTTGTTATGCAGTGTCCCTACTGCGATGTTTCTCTTACTTATCATTTATCGCCGGAACATCTACAGTGTCACTATTGTGGTTATCGAAGTGCTGTTACAGATCTCTGTCCCAAATGCAAAACCAGCTATTTTCGCAGTTTTGGTTTAGGGACACAAAGGGTAGAAAAAGAGGTAAAAAATATTTTCCCGCAGGTCGAAACTATCAGAATGGATAGTGATACGACTGCAGCCCGGGGAGCACATTTTAAAATATGGAGCGATTTTAAGGATAATAAGGCTTCTATTTTAATTGGCACTCAAATGATTGCCAAAGGCTTTGACTTTCCGAAGGTCACTTTGGTGGGCATAGTAGCGGCTGATATTACCCTGCATCTTCCGGATTTTCGTGCCGGTGAACGTACTTTCCAATTATTGTCTCAGGCAGCTGGACGAACAGGAAGAGGCAAACTTGGAGGCCGTGTTATTATCCAAACATTTACCCCCTGGCATTACAGCATCAAGGCCGCGGCAGAACATAGTTACATGGATTTTTTAAATGAGGAATTTAAAAGGCGCAAACTTTTGAAGTATCCGCCGTTTTCTGAAATAATTTTGATCAATTGTAGTTCACCTTTAAAGCAAAGAGCTTTAGATTCTGCTAAAAAGTTAAAGAAAAAGTTGACAGAAAATTTAACTGTCGCCAAGCATTCAGGGGTAGAGCTTATGGGCCCTTCCCCGGCCCCTTTATTCAAAATTAAAGATCGTTTTCGCTACCATCTTATTTATAAAGGAACTAACCTGCAGAAATATGCTAAACTAATCAGAGAAACGATTTGGGATTTTTCCCTAACATCAGGTAAAGAGATAAGAATAACGGTGGATTTTGATCCCTTGGTGATGCTATAATCAAGCGAAGGAGTGATCCGGATGGCCATAAGAAATATCAGAAAGCAGCCAGACCCGGTTTTACGGGAAAAAACTGCCTTTGTTTCCAGATTTAATGCCCCACTGCATCGTTTGTTAGACGACATGGCGGAAACAATGTTGGATGTAGAAGGCGCAGGGCTGGCCGCACCTCAAGTGGGCATTTCCAAAAAAATTATTGTTGTCAGAGATGGGGATGGGATTGTTGAAATAATCAATCCGGAAATTACTTACAGCGAAGGTGAAAGTATTGGCATTGAGGGCTGCTTGAGCATTCCGGGTATTTATGGCGAAGTCCCCCGTTTTGCCCGGGTGACGGTTAAAGGATTGGATAGATCCGGCCGAAAACTGGAAATTTTCGGCGAAGAATTCCTGGCCAGGGTTTTACAACATGAAATAGATCATCTGCAAGGTATACTATTTATTGATAAGGCGCTCCGCTTGCTTACACCGGAGGAAATAAAAAACCTCAGTAAAAAATCATAAAAATTAAGGTGGTTTTCGTGAAAAACATGAGGATGCTTTTTTTAGGAACCAGTTCATTTGCCCTTCCTTCCCTTAGGTTGCTGGCCAAAAATATCCGCCACCTGGCAGTGGTTACAAGGCCCGATCGCCCGGCTGGCAGAGGAAAATTTCTTTCGGCAACCCCTGTAAAAAAAGAAACCTTAAAGCATGGCCTTAAACTCTTTCAACCAGAAGATCATAAGGGTTTGTTTGAGGTTCTAAAAGAAGTAAACCCCGAAATCTTGGTAAATGTAGCTTACGGTATGCTGATAAAGTCGGATGTTCTTAAATTCCCCTCTTTAGGATGCATTAATCTTCATCCCTCCCTGCTGCCGGCCTACAGGGGCGCGGCCCCGATTCAAAGGGCTCTTATGGCCGGTGAAGAAGTAACCGGTGTAACGGTTTTATATATGACTTCGCGTCTTGATGCCGGTGATATCATCCTGCAAGAAAAAATTAATGTTGGCTCCGAGGAAAATTATGGTGCTTTGCATGATCGTCTGGCGGATCTTGGTGCCCAAACTTTATTAAAAGCTGTAAAACTGGTGGCTTCCGGAAAGGTTACACGTCAACGGCAAGACGAAAATAAGGCTACATACGCCCCGGTTATTTCCAAGAAAGAGGAAGCTATAAAATGGGCCAAACCAGCGACTTTTATACATAACTTTGTTCGTTCCCTTGATCCAACACCCGGGGCTTATACTTATTTTGGACGTAAACGCTTGAAGGTGTGGAAAACTTCCTTGGCGGAAATCCCCAAGGAAAAAGTGCAGCTTGCCAAACAGTCTTTTTTGCCGGGAATGCTCTGTGCGATTGGCAAGGATTACATCGGAGTTGTTACCGGGCAAGGCATACTTAAAATCTTAGAATTGCAGTTGGAAGGCAGAAAAAGAATGACTGTCGAAGATTTTTTAAAAGGCTGCCGGATGGAGGTAGGCGAAAAATTTGAGTGAGCTTATATCATCCAAAATAAAAATCAAAAAAAGGGTTTTTCTTGGTTTGTTACTCGTTGCACTTCTTTTTTTGCTGCTTGCATCATTTTACCTTTTAATTGTGGCAAGTTCCCGCTATGCAGCTTATTTGCGCAGCATCTTCGTGGTTTTTATTTTTTCAACTCTTATCTTCACTTTACTTTTTTTATTCGGTCTGCTGGCTATAGTGTTGACACTTCTGCAAAAACGAACCTTGCCTTTCCCGCGGTGGTTTATGGAAAAAACACTGCTGTTGCTTTACCCTTTCGTTTTACAAATAGGGCGTTTTACGCATATTGCTCAGGAAAGAATCCAGCGTTCTTTTATTGAAGTTAACAACCAGTTAATCTATGCCCGGGCTTTCAACGTTAAGGCCGGTGAACTTTTGTTACTTTTACCGCATTGTTTGCAAAATGATGGCTGTTCCTACAAAATTACGCGTAACGCCGAAAATTGCAGGCGTTGTGGAAAGTGCCAGCTGCCGGAAATTCTGGAAATTTCCTCCCGTTCGGGGATTAAGGTAAGAGTCGTTTCTGGTGGGACTCTGGCCCGCCGTGCTTTAAAAGAATACGGTCCGCGGGCCGTAGTTGCCGTAGCCTGCGAAAGAGATCTGTCCAGCGGGATCATTGATAGTTTTCCTTTGCCTGTTGTTGGTGTGTTAAATGAAAGGCCCCATGGACCCTGTTTTAATACCAGGGTAAATCTGACAGCGTTGCAGGATTCAATTGATTTTTTCCTGGCGGAAAATATCAATTAGTAAACGCTGGCTGCTGTCGTTCCACGGCTGTTATCTTGGGCCCCGGATACTGTCATCCTGAACGTTAGCGTAGGATCTTGGGGGTTTCCGCTGTACCCAAAGTGACAAATCATCCTTAATGTCATGGTTTTTTAAAAGTGCGTAATAGAACCAGCATACTTTTAAAAGGGGAGTCGTTGTTATATGCTTACCCTTTTGTTGTTAGTGTTTTTTTTACCCATAGTTTTCTTTTTAGCTGTGAATTTACTATTTATACCCTTCCAGTTTGCCCTGTATTCAATTTTCAATATTTTTACCATACCTTTTCAACTTGTTAAAATTGCTTTCAATAAAAAATTGAGAGCTAACCATGCCTTGGAGCATGCTACTATCAATGTTATTGAAGAACGCCTTGGCTGCCTTAATCTGGCCGGGTTGGGGCAAGAAAATGGTTTTATTATTCAGGGGCCGGTAGATCCTTACATCGTGGAGGAGGCCGCCAGAATTGGTTTGCAGCGCCTTAAAGGCGGGGAAAAAGGCCTTGCGCTTCACAAACGCTGCGGTACGAGCATGCTTGCAGCAAATTTTATCTCCTCAATCTTAATAATTTACCTGTTATGGGTTTTTGGATATTTTGGTATTTTTTATATTGTGCTGGCAGTTCTGGCTGCACAACTTTTTGGCCCGTCTCTGGGCTGGTTTTTTCAAAAATATATTACAACATCAACGGAAGTGCAAGGAATGGAAATAGTAAGGGTGGAGGCGAGCACCATGCCCCAAAGTGTTTTGGGAGGCTTTAGACCTTTGCAGCGGCGCTATTTCGTCCGTACCAGGAAACTACGTTCTATTTAATGGAGTTGAGTCTATGTCTTTTTCAACAACAGATGGAAAATCCCAAGTACCAAAAATCGATGCCAGGGAGGCGTCCCTAAAGGTGCTTGTGGAATTGGAAAAAAAGGATACATATTTAAATTTGGCTTTGAACCGGGTTTTTTCCCGACAGCTCTTTCCTGAGGCGGAAAGAGCTCTTTTAACAGAGCTTTCCTATGGCGTTGTACAGAGGTTAAACACATTGGATTGGGTCCTGGCGCTTTACCTTTCGCATCCTTTGGAGAAGTTAACCATCTGGATCCGCAATATTTTGAGAATGGGTGCCTATCAGCTTCTTTTTCTTGATCGCATCCCGGATTCAGCAGCTGTGGATGAATCGGTGAAACTTGCTCATCGTTTTGGACATAAGGGTGTTGCAGGGCTTGTTAATGCTGTTTTAAGAAAAGTTAGCACCTCAAAAAAAACTCTTCCCTGGCCATCACGTGAAAAAAATCTGGAACACTACATTTCTTTACGCTATTCTTATCCGCTTTGGATGGTGCAAAGATGGTTGAAAAACATGGGAGCCGATGAAACTGAAGCCTTCTGTTCCGCCTGCAATACGGTACCCCCGCTTACTGTTCGTACTAACACTTTGCGCCTTTCCAGGGCCAAACTTAAAGAAATATTGCTGCAAGAAGGAACCGAAGCAAAAAATTGTCTTTATGCTGCCGAAGGTCTTGAGATCAAAATATCTGAAAGGTTGTTTGATCTTCCAAGTTTTCGCGAGGGTTTTTTTCAGATTCAGGGAGAAGCCTCTATGCTGGCGGCTACTTCTTTAAATCCACAACCCGGGGAATCTGTGCTGGATCTTTGCAGCGCGCCCGGTGGGAAAACTATCCATATGGCTAACCTCATGCAGAATCAAGGAAACATTGTTGCCACCGATCTTTATCCGCATCGTCTTGAGTTAGTACAAAAGGCAGCGAAGCACCAGGGGGTAAAAATCATCCGCACGGAAAAACTGGACGGGAGATCCCTGCCTGATGAAAAAATTAAGGCTTTTGAACGTGTACTGCTGGATGTACCCTGTTCAGGTCTTGGTGTGATCCGGCGCAAAACAGATCTTAAATGGAGGAGACAGCCCGAAGATATTGCTTCTCTTTCTCAATTGCAGCTGCGTTTGCTTAAGGAAGGCTTCAAGGCTTTGCGTCCCAAGGGGGTTCTTTTATATAGTGCTTGTACTATAGAACCCGAGGAAACTACGGATGTTATAAATAAGTTTTTAGAACAGGAACCTTCAGCCCGCCCGGCAATGTTTTCTTCCCTTTTACCGGAAGGGTTGGAAAGCAAAGAGGGCAGGATTTTTTTATGGCCGCATAAGCATAATCTTGATGGTTTTTTCTTGGCCCGCATCAGGAAAGAGTGATTGTTGATTAAAGACAAACGTTCGTTGCTTTTCAAGGCTGTTTTTGCTATACTTATTTAAAAGGTGAGAGTAACGAGGGGAAGAGAATGTTAAAATACATTGCCCGGTCTCACCCAGGGTGTATCCGCGAAAAAAATGAAGATTGCTATTATGTTCCCCCCGTAAACGAGCCTCCCATTTTCGCCGTTGCTGACGGTATGGGCGGGCACGTTGCCGGGGAGGTGGCGAGCTCTATGGCTATAGAAACGCTGGAAAAAAGCATCTCTGTGTTAAGAGAAAAATTTCTACGGAAAAACCAGGCTAATTTCAGGGGCTATATAGAACAAAGTATTTTAAAAGCAAATAAAAATATTTTAGATATGCAGCTTAAAAGGCCTGAGCTAAAAGGTATGGGCACTACTTTTACCGTGGCTGCTTTTTTTAATGAAAACAAACTGTTAACGGGCCACGTGGGCGATAGCCAGGCTTACCTTTTTAATAAGGAAGGGCACTGTCAAATTACCGAGGATCACTCAGTGGCTATGGAACTTTTAAAAAACGGTGAAATAAAACCGGATGAAATATATACTCACCCTCAGCGCAATTTTCTAACGAGAGCGCTGGGGATGACCTCCGCATTAAAAATTGATTTTTATACTACCGGTATTGCCCCTGGGGATTTTATCTTGTTATGTACTGATGGATTGACTTCCATGCTTAGGCCGGATGAAATCCAAGAAATAATATTACAGGGAACAGATCTTGAAACAACGGCAAACGAACTTATTAGCAAGGCTATTGAGTTGGGAGGCCTGGATAATATTACTCTTGTGCTAGTCTATTACTTGGAAAGGTGAAAATATTGTGAAGAAAATGCCGGGCAGGCTTCTTGGGAATCGCTATAAAGTACTCGAAAAGGTTGGCGAAGGCGGGATGGCCAGGGTTTATCGGGGAATGGATACCAAGTTAAACCGCCAGGTTGCCGTAAAAATTCTCTATGAACAATTTGCCGGCGATGCTGATTTTTTGCGTCGCTTTAAACAGGAAGCAAAGGCAGCCGCCAGACTTACCCATCCCAATATTGTTAACATATATGATGAAGGCGAAGAGGATAATATACATTACATTATTATGGAATATGTCGAGGGCTATACTTTAAAGGATCTTGTTCAACGGGATGGACGGCTAAAACCTGAGGAGTCAGTGCAAATTGTTATACAGATATGTGACGCCTTGGCGCATGCTCACAGTCAAAACGTGATCCATCGCGATATCAAACCCCAAAATATAATCATGACTGAGGATGGGAGGGTTAAAGTCACCGATTTTGGTATTGCCAGGGCTACCGCCGATACGACTATTACATATGGCCGTTCTCTTTTGGGTTCGGTCTATTATTCATCGCCGGAACAGGCCCGGGGATACTCTACCGATTCAAAATCGGATATTTATTCTTTAGGTGTTCTTTTTTATGAAATGTTAACAGGTGTGGTTCCCTTTTCGGGTGAGAGCCCTATTTCTGTTGCTTTAAAACATCTCCAGGACGATGTTGTACCGCCAAGAAGCCTGATTCCGGAGCTGCCTGCGTTTCTGGAAGGTGTTATTCTTAAAACTATGCGCAAGGACAGGCAGCTGCGTTATAACAATGCATTGGAACTTAAAGAGGATTTGGAAGGGTGGCTTACCGGCAGGGATAGGGATAGTTATGTTTTGAATCACCAAAACCATCATCTTAAAAGATCTGTTTTAGCCGGGCCCCCTGAAGAACATGTCGATAATCTTGGCAACGGACGGACGGTAATGAAAAAAAGAAATGTTTCTTATAAAAAAATTATTGGTTATGGAGCCTTGGTAGCAGTTATTTTTCTGACGATGTTTCTGGGTTACCGGTTCTTCCATGATCTTCTTGTTGTTCCGGAGGTTCCGGTTCCTTATCTTGTTGGCATGAGCCTGGAGGAAGCTGAAAAGGAACTTTTGGCACGCGATCTTAGCTACAACATATCAGAAAAACTAAACGATGATAACGTACCTGCTGGTTGCATTATTTCACAAGGCATTCCGGCGCATAGGAATGTCAAAAAAGGTAAACAAATTGATCTTGTTCTAAGCCTGGGCCCGGAACGCGTTGAAGTTCCCTATTTGGTTGGTAAAACAGAATTGGAATCAAGGTTGAAGCTAAGTGAACGCGGGCTAAACATGGAGTCCGACTATGAACATAATAATGATGTAGCCCCAGGTTATATCATTAGGCAAGACCCCGGCAAAGATTTTCATCTCAAAAAGGGTGATACTGTCTATGTCGTTGTAAGTGAAGGTAAAAAACCTTTTCCCCTGCGGGATTTTCGGGGCATGCCATTGGAGGAAGCTACTGAATGGTTACACGCTAACGGGTTGGTCCAGCGCAATGTAGATGGCGAATTTTCTGATGAATTTGCTGAAGGAAAAGTTATTTCGCAGTTTCCGGCTGCGGGCGATCCTGTACAGACGGGGGATCCGGTTGATTTAACAGTCAGCAAAGGGGAAGAATCCGAAACCCCGGTCAAATACATCATTGATTTCTATCCCCAGGTGGCTCCCGGCCAGCTAATTAAGGTCTATATTGAAGACGAGGAAGGAGCCAAGGTTGTATTTGAAGGAGAGTATGAAGGGGATGCCATCAAAACCGAGGGAGTCGGATCGGGAAGAATTGTTTTAATGGAATTTAGAGATCAGGAATTCCATGTCATAGATATCAAACAGTTTCCTTAAAAAAATTGTAACAAGGGGGAATATTGCTGCAAGGACGTTTGGTAAAAGCAAAGGGAGGATTTTATTTTGTTAAGAGTTCCCAAGGGGAAGTTGTACGTTGCCGGGTCAGAGGACGACTAGAAGATGCCGGGATCAAGCTCTTAGTGGGGGATCTGGTAAAAATTGATGAAAATAAAAAGGTTATCACCAAGGCATATCCCCGGAAAAATCGTCTTCTAAGACCACCGGTTGCCAACATCGATCAAGTTGTTATTGTGATGTCTGTGCATAAACCGCCCCTGGATCTCTTTTTCTTAGACCGGCTTCTGGTTTCTATCGAAGCATCCTTTATGGATGTTATTATTTGTATAAACAAAATGGATTTAACAACACCGGATGACAAAAAGATCCTGGAAGAAATCGGGGATACGTTTAAGAACTGTGGCTACAACGTAGTTTTTGGCAGCGCTGTTGTGGGATGGGGTATCGAGGAAATTAAGAACATTATGCATAGAAAAATAACGGTATTTGCCGGCCCATCCGGAGCGGGCAAATCTACCCTGATCAACATGATAAAACCTGAACTGGATCTTCGTTCCGAACCGGTTAGCGTAAAATCGGATCGGGGACGGCATACTACCCGACATGTTGAACTTTTGGAACTGGACAAGTTTTCCTTCGTGGCCGATACGCCCGGGTTTCAAAAGTTGGATCTTAAAAATGTTGCCTCCGGTGAACTTTCCTCTTTTTTTCCGGAGATGCTTTCCCAGGATCCCTGCAAATTTAGCAGTTGTCTCCATGATGCAGAACCCGGATGTGCAATTAAAAATGCTGTTAAGGCAGGAGAAATAACTTCTTGGAGATATGAACATTATCTCTTTTTTTTAAGGGAGATCCAGCAGAAAGAGAAAACATTTTTCCCTAAAAAGGAGGAAGATGGCAGATGATCAAGGTTGCCCCCTCAATTTTATCCGCTGATTTCGCCTGTCTTGCCCAAGAAGCCAAACGCATGGAGCTTTCTGGGGCAGATTGGCTTCATATTGATGTCATGGACGGGTGTTTTGTTCCCAATATTACCATGGGGCCTTTAGTAGTTGAAGCTCTAAGCGGTCGTGTAGATCTTTTTTTGGATGTTCATCTCATGATAGAGCATCCCGAAAAGTTTTTGAGGGCTTTTTCACAGGCCGGGGCACAACTGCTTACGGTTCATGCTGAGGCTTGTAATCATCTCCACAGGGTAGTGCAAATGATCAAAAAAAACGGCTGCAAGGCGGGTGTTGCCTTAAACCCGGCAACACCTCTTGATTGTTTGGAGTATATTCTGACAGATTTGGACTTAGTTTTGATTATGTCTGTAAATCCGGGTTTTGCAGGTCAGGATTTTATTCCCGGAGTTGTTAGGAAGATCAGCGCCTTGGCTGAAGAAAGGAGAAGGCGGAACCTTTTTTTTGAAATTCAGGTTGATGGTGGCATTAATGAAGACACAGCTGCCCTGGCGGTTGGTGCGGGGGCAGATATACTTGTAGCCGGTTCAGCGCTGTTTAACGCTACTAAGCCGCAAAAAGTCATTAAGGCCTTTAAGATGCTACCGAAGAAACAAAGAAACGTTTAATGGGGCCTTTCTTTGTGTTATAATGAATTGGAACCGTATTTCAAATTTCAGCGAGGTGATATAATTAAGATGGATTCAGATGAACGATATATGTGGATGGCTCTGGATCTTGCTCGTCAGGGACGGGGTAAAACCAGTCCCAATCCTTTAGTGGGAGCAATTTTGGTTAAAGATGGAGAGGTTGTAGGCACTGGTTTCCATAAAAAGGCGGGGGATCGCCATGCAGAGATCATTGCCCTCCAAGATGCAGCTGAAAAGGCCCGGGCGGCCACATTGTATATAAATCTGGAGCCCTGCTGTCATTATGGAAAAACACCGCCGTGTACTGAGGCAATCATTCGGGCCGGGGTCCGTAAGGTAGTCATCGCTGTTATAGATCCTAATCCTTTAGTTTCCGGAAAAGGTATTCGCAGGCTTGAGAAAGCCGGCATCAAGATCAAATTAGGTGTTTTAGAAGATAAAGCAAAGCGTTTAAACGAAGTATATTTTAAATATATAACTACCCAAAAACCTTTTGTCATTGTTAAGACAGCTATGACCTTAGACGGCAAAATTGCTACCAGCTCAGGTGAATCTCGCTGGATCAGCGGCGAAAGATCCCGAAAGTTTGTCCACCGTCTTCGTTCCGTTACTGATGGAATTATGGTGGGTATCAATACCGCTTTACAGGATGATCCCCTGCTTACAGCTCGTTTTGATGGAGTGAAAAGCCCTGGCCCGGTTCGGATAATTGTTGACAGCAAGGGAAGATTGCCCCTAGACAGCAAGATCGTCAAGACAGCTTCTGAAATTAAAACCGTTCTTGCTACCACAGAATCTGTTAGGCCTGATAAAATAAAAGTGCTGGAATCATCAGGGGTGGAAATATTGATGCTGCCGCAGAAAAAAAAGCAGGTAAGCTTACAAAAACTAATGTCCGCCCTTGGGGCCATGGGAATCACCTCACTTTTGGTAGAAGGCGGGGGAACGTTGAATTATTCCCTTTTAAACGAAAACATCATCGATAAAATTTATTTCTTTATTGCTCCCTTGCTTTTTGGCGGGGAAAATGCTCCTTCTCCCTTGGGAGGAACCGGGGTTAGCGAACTAAAAAGATCCTGGTCGGTGGAAAATATGGAAGTAAAACAGCTGGATAATGACTTGCTTGTCATCGGTTATCCTGTGAGGAGGGAACAGGTTGTTCACAGGGATAGTGGAAGAGTTGGGGGAAATATTAAATCAGCAACGTAAAGGAAACAATATTTCCCTGGTAATAAGAGGAAGCCTTGTCTTAGATGATTTAAAAGTTGGTGACAGTATTGCGGTAAATGGTGTCTGCCTGACAGTGACCGACGTTGATACCACTGCATTCTATGCCGACGTAATGCCGGAAACCTTGCGCAAAACCGGCTTATACGAACTTAAAAAAGGAGATAAGGTAAACTTAGAGAGAGCATTACCGGCAAACGGACGATTTGGCGGGCATTTTGTCAGCGGTCATGTAGACGGCACCGGTACGATTTTAACAGAAAAAAAAGAAGGTAATGCCCAAGTTCTGCGGATAAGTGCATCGCGTGAAATTATTCGTTATCTTATTGAAAAAGGCTCGATCGCTGTAGATGGTGTAAGCCTTACTGCTTACAACGTAAGTAAAAATTACTTTGACATTTCTCTTATTCCGCATACAACAAAGGTTACCACGTTGGGTTTTAAAAAACCGGGGGATAAAGTAAACCTGGAAGCTGATATGCTTGGCAAATATGTAGAAAAATTTTTTTTGGAATCCGCTGACAAAAATTTGTTTCCATCCAAAGGTGACAAAGGATTAACATATACCCTTTTAAAAAACAAAGGTTTTATTTAATGAATGTGCATAAATTTTTGCTGACACGATGCAGCCACAGTGTTTTATAATTAATAATTTCGCTGTTTAGAAAAGGAGGCTAATATCGTTGGGACAATATGCTTTTAATACCATCGAAGAGGCCATTGGGGATTTCAAAAAAGGCAAAATGATTATCGTTGTAGATGATGAGGACAGAGAAAATGAAGGGGATCTGGTGATGGCCGCGGAAATGTCTACGGCGGAAGCTGTAAATTTCATGGCTCGCTTTGGGCGTGGTTTGATCTGTGTTCCCCTTACGGGCGAACGTGCAAAAGAACTGGATCTGCCCCCTATGGTCAGCCATAGCACAGACAGCCGTGAAACCGCATTTACAGTTTCGATCGATGCCAAAGGCACTTCTACGGGGATTTCTGCATTTGAAAGGGCGCTGACGATAGAAAAGATGATTGATCCGGAGGTGGGCCCCGCAGATTTTACCCGGCCAGGCCATATCTTTCCTCTCATAGCTAAAGAAGGAGGAGTGCTGCGTAGAGCCGGCCATACTGAAGCTACTATTGATTTGGCAAGATTAGCCGGGCTTTATCCCGCCGGCGTTCTCTGTGAAATCATGAATGAAGATGGAACGATGGCCAGGGTTCCGGAACTGATGGAATTTGCCAAAAAGCATGAAATGAAAATTATCACTATAGCTGATCTGATCCACTATCGCACAAAAATAGAAAAGTTGGTTAGCCGGGTAGCAGAAACAATGTTGCCCACTGCCCGTGGGGAATTTAAGCTTATTGCTTATGATAATTCTGTAGATCAAAAAACGCATCTGGCTTTGGTCAAAGGAAAGATTGACAAGGACGTACCGGTTTTGGTAAGGGTACATTCTGAATGTTTCACCGGCGATGTTTTGGGTTCTTTACGTTGTGATTGTGGGAAGCAGTTGGATCAGGCTCTTAAGCAGATTAACGAAGAAGGTTCCGGCGTTCTCGTATATATGCGGCAAGAAGGTCGTGGCATTGGACTGTTAAACAAAGTTAAGGCCTACCAATTACAGGATTGTGGCAGAGATACAGTAGAGGCCAACGAGGATTTGGGTTTTCCGGCCGATCTTCGTGATTATGGAATGGGGGCCCAGATCCTGGTTGATTTGGGGGTAAGGAAAATGCGATTGCTTACCAATAACCCCCGGAAAATAAAGGGTCTGGAAGGCTATGGACTTACCGTCGTGGAGCGTGTACCGATTGAAATAACACCCGGTGTTTATAATAGCCGCTATTTAAAAACCAAAAAGGATAAACTGGGGCACTTTTTAACAATGGAAAACGCTGCAAAACAGAGCTAGGGGTGGTGTATAATAATTGGTTAAACATCTGGAAGGACATCTAAACGCTAAAGGGTTTAGTTTTGGCTTAGTGGTTGGCCGTTTTAATGAGTTTATTTCCAGTAAACTTCTTACCGGGGCTTTGGATGCATTAGTAAGGCATGGAGCAGCTGAAGAAGATATAGAAGTTTTATGGGTACCGGGTTCATTTGAAATCCCACTTGCAGCAAAAAAAGCGGCAAAAAGCGGGCGCTATAATGCTGTTATATGTCTTGGAGCTGTAATCAGGGGCGATACCCCACATTTTGAATATGTTGCCTCCGAAGTAGCCAAAGGTGTTGCTTTGGTGGGATTGGAAACTGAAATACCAGTAATGTTCGGAATAATTACCAGTGATAACCTCGAACAGGCCATAGAAAGGGCTGGTACAAAAGCGGGTAACAAAGGATGGGATGCTGCCCTTGGAGCTATTGAAATGGTCAACTTGCTTAAAAAAATTGGTTAGGAAGAAACAAATTTGTGATTTTGGATTCTTATGCAGTGGAGGATTGAGATGAAAAAGGAAAAAAACGATGGCAAGTTTTTGATCTTAGATGGTCACAGTCTTGCCTATAGAGCCTTTTTTGCCCTACCGTTGGAACTTAAAACCAAAAAAGGCTTGCATACAAACGCTATTTTAGGTTTTATAAATATGCTATTGCGTTTGTTAAAGGATGAATTGCCGGATTATTTGGTGGCTACTTTTGATTATCCGGCGCCAACATTTCGGCATAAAATCTACAGCGAATATAAAGCTACCAGGGAAAAAACCCCGGCAGAAATGAAAGAGCAGCTGCCTATAATTAAAAAAATTTTAAGGGCCTTTAATATTACTATCTCCGAGTTGGAGGGTTATGAAGCTGATGATATTATTGGCACGCTGGCTTTGAAAGGAGAAAAAGCAGGCCTTAGCCCTTTCATTGTTACAGCAGATGCCGATACCTACCAACTGCTTTCTTCCAGTACAAATGTATTGATTACGCGTAGAGGTATCACCGATCTGGAAAAATTTGGTGTCGAAGAGATGCATGAACGCTACGGGCTTGCTCCCCGCCAATGGGTTGATTTTAAAGCACTGAAAGGCGATAGTTCCGATAACATTCCGGGGGTACCCGGCATTGGGGAAAAAAGAGCCACGCAGCTTCTAAAAAGGTTTGATTCATTAAAAGAAATTCTCAGGCACAGCAATGATATTTCAGGGAAAATGGGGGAAAACCTTCAAAAATATGCGGAACAGGCTTTACTCAGCAAAAAGTTGGCTACGATTAAAAGTGATGTGCCGGTTAACCTGCACCCGGAGGAATGCCGGGTAAGAGAAGCTAACTGGGAATTGCTGTATGATTTATTTAAGAAACTGGAGTTCAATGCTCTTCTGGATAAGATCCCGGAACTGGCAGGTATAAAAAAAAGAAACAGCAGGGTATCATCTAACACCATTGGTGTAATCCCCCCTGCGACTCCAAAGCAATTCACTCTTTTTTCAAGCGATTATGCCGTAAAAACAGGGGGAAGTGAAAGTTCCGTTGCCAATGTTGATGATGCATTCAAAAGCGAAGGAATTCATTTTGTAGCAAATAAGAAAGAGCTGGAGAAACTTAGCAGTCATCTGCAAAAAAGCGGAAAGCTGGCAATACTTTTGGATGCCGGTTCCGGATCCGCCACGAATTCTTTATTTTTGGGTATAGCTTGTGCAGCAGGGGACAGGGAAGTTTACTATATACCTTTCGGCAACGATGACTCTCTAGCGCCATCCTATGTTTTTAAAACGCTTAAAACAGTAATGGAAACCCCTGGTAAAACCCTGATAACCCATGATCTTAAGCCTTTACTGAAAGAAGCAAAAAAATGCGGTATCAAACCCCGCTGTTCTTTTTTTGATACCCTTCTGGCGGCTTACCTGCTAGAGGCAGAACGTCCGGCATACCACCTTCCCGTAATGTATGAGGAATACCTTGGACTATCTGTTGCCGAACCGGAAAAAGGCCTGCCTGAAGAAGAAATATTTCAACAAAGGATCCTTTTTGCGGGTATTTGCACCCGCCACCTTTTTGCCCTTGAAGATATCTTGTCAAAAAGTATGGAGACGAGACATCTAAAAGATCTTTATTTTAAACTGGAGCTGCCCCTGGTTGAAATTTTAGCCAAAATGGAACTTAAGGGGATAAAAGTCAGGGAAGATGCCTGGGATAGGTTAGCTGCCGAAATGAATAAAAGCATGATTTCGCTGGAAAAAGAAATTATGGAACTTGCTGGAGAAAATTTTAACCTTAATTCACCCCAGCAGTTGAGTCATATTCTGTTTGAAAAATTAAAGCTGCCCGTTGTACGTCGTACAAAAACCGGATTTTCAACTGATGCCCGTGTGTTACAGGAGTTGTCGGCCTACCACCCGATAGCTGTTAAAGTCATGGAATACCGTACCGTAATGAAACTTAAGACTACCTATTTAGAGGGGCTACGCCCTCTCATTAACCCGGAAACGGGAAAAATCCATACTACTTTTAACCAGGCCGTCACTGCCACCGGAAGGCTCAGCAGCAAGGATCCTAATTTGCAAAACATACCTATCAGGTTGGAAGAAGGCAGGCGTTTACGGCAGGCATTTATTCCCTCAAACGAAAATAGCTTTTTGTTGGCAGCCGACTATTCGCAGATTGAACTTCGGATCATGGCTCATCTTTCCCGCGATCCCAACCTGGTTGATGCTTTTTTAAAGGACCAGGATGTTCATATTCGTACAGCTTCCGAGGTCTTTGGCGTTTCCTTGGAAGAAGTCACCCCTTTAATGCGCGGTAGGGCCAAGGCTGTTAACTTTGGTATAATCTATGGCATCAGTGACTATGGACTTTCTCAAGATCTACAAATTTCCCGTGCCGAGGCCAGAAAATATATTGAAAATTATTTTAAGCGCTATACAGGGGTAAAAAAATATGTAGATGAATGTATAAAAACAGCAAAAAAGAAAGGTTATGTAACTACTGTCATGGGTAGAAGGCGTTACCTTCCCGATATTAATCATCCCAAATTTCCCCGGCGTAGTTTTGCAGAACGTATTGCACGCAACACACCGATTCAAGGCTCCGCTGCTGATATAATCAAAGCTGCAATGATTCTCATAGATAGGGAACTTGAAGCAAAAGGCTTTGGGGCAACCATGTTGTTGCAGGTCCACGACGAACTTATTTTTGAAATCCCAGCGGATGAGCTAAAAGAAGTCGCTTTCAAGGTTAAAAACTTGATGGAAGATGTATTTCCCTTAACGGTTCCTTTGAAAGTAGATTTAAAAGTGGGCCGGGATTGGTACCATTTAGAACCTTTAAAGGGAGGTTAGGTTTTTTTGCCGGAACTACCGGAGGTAGAATGTATAGTGCGGGGTTTAAATTACCTTGTAACAGGAAAAAAAATCGTTGGACTGGAATTCTTTTTTGAAAGGATGCTTGCCGGTGTAGCGGTCAGTGAATTCACCGGCCAAATTTGTGGGCTGATTATCAAACAGGTAAAAAGAAGGGGTAAATATATTCTTTTTTATTTGAGCGGGGGCAAAGTTTTGGAGGTTCATTTGCGTATGACGGGGCGCTTTTCTTTTTATCCCGGGCCTACCAGACCGGAAAAGCATACCGGTGTTGTTTTTTATTTTGATGGAGGATCCCAACTTCATTTTCTGGACATACGCAAGTTTGCCACGTTTAAACTGTGGGATGAAAAGGAGCTATACAAGGCGGCACCCTTTTGTTTAGGCCCCGATCCTTTGCAGGACGACTTTACTTTAGACTTATTTCTGCAGATGTTGGAAAAAAAACCAAGAAGTAAAATAAAAACCTTTTTTCTGGATCAGAAAAATATAATGGGGATGGGAAATATCTATACTGATGAGACTCTTTTCAGAGCAGGGATACATCCGGAAAAAAGAACAGGAAGCCTCGGTGCGGAAGAAAAAAAATATCTTTTTGAAACTATAAACGATATTTTACGGGAAGCGGTTGCTTTAGGAGGCACCAGCATCTCCGATTACCGGAATCTGGAGGGGGTTGCAGGAAATTTTCAAAACAAACTTCAGGTTTACAGAAAAAAAGGTGCAGCCTGTCCGAAATGCAGTAACAATATAGAACGCATAGTTGTTTCCGGCCGTGGAACGTATTTTTGCCCTTACTGTCAGAAATAATTTCCTGGGGTTTTAACCTTATTAAGTGTGTTAGAAATATGTTATATGTTTGTAAACATCCAGTTATGCATGAGATCGCCATGCTATTCAACGGAAAAGGAGATGAAACATTGTTCAGGGCGGGTTTAACCGGTGGCATAGCTTGCGGGAAGTCAACTGTCGCGCAGATGTTGACTGCCAAAGGAGCATTGTTGCTCGATGTGGATCAACTGGCCAAGGAAGTGGTAGAACCGAAAAAGCCGGCCTGGAAAGAAATAGTATCTTGGTTGGGAGAGGATGTTTTAACTGCTGACAGCAGCCTAAACCGCCGGAAAATCGCCGGTATAGTTTTTAACAACAACCAGGCCCTGGAAAAATTAAACAAAATCGTGCATCCCCGTGTAGAAGAACTGCTTCACACCAGAAGCAAAGAATTAGAAAAGCTCCATCCCAATAAAATTCAAATATGGGACATTCCGCTTCTTTTTGAAGCCGGATATGAAGATGCTGTGGATTATATTATTGTGGTTGCCTCTGACCGGGAAGATCAAATTCAAAGGCTCAAAGATAGGGACGGATTGTCAGAAGATGAGGCACTTAGGCGCATCAAATCGCAGCTCGATCTAGAGATAAAAGTAAGGGCGGCAGATTATGTCTTATACAATGCCTGTACAAAGGAATTTTTAGAAAAACAAATAGATGTGTTATGGGAAAAACTGAAAAGGATCAAAATATAAAAGTACTTACTCTTGTTGGTTATGTTTTTACTAACTTCAGCTGCGGCATTTCCCCTGAACAACATGGTACCCTATGCTAAAATGGGGTAACTGGCATGAGCAATTAAAACAGACAAATTCTTTAATATTGTCGAAGGTGTGTTTGTCTTTTGAAGCCATCTAAAATTGTTTACCTGGCTATATTTTTATTGTTTTTGTATCTGTTTATCACCCGGGCTAATTTTGTTGCTCGTTTGGTATATCCTTTTCATTATAGCGAAATTATTACTCAAGAAGCTCATAAAAATGGACTTGAACCCCTTTTTATTGCAGCTGTTGTGCGGGTGGAAAGTGGTTTTGACAAAAAAGCCAAATCCTCCAAAGGAGCCCTGGGATTGATGCAAATAATGCCCGAAACGGGTTTATGGGTAGCCGAACAAATCGGAATGGAAGCTTTTGCTGAAGAAAAGTTATACGATCCCCTGGTAAATATCACGATTGGGACATGGTATTTGCAAGATCTTTTTTGCCAATTCGATGGTAATAAATATGCTGCCCTGGCAGCTTATAATGGTGGGAGAACCTACGTAAGCAGATGGCTAAAAAGTGGTCTGTGGGATGGTACCAAAAACGAACTGGGCAATATCCCTTTCCCGGAAACTCGGTTTTTTGTTCTAAAGGTAGATAAGACTTATAAGCGCTATCAACAAATTTATCAAACAAAATAACACTTACGGTATAAGCTGGAACGAATGTTAATGCCCCTAAAACCAGTCATTGTTCAAACCAAGAGACAGGAGGATATATATATGTACCAAGTTACTTTAATACCCGGAGATGGAACGGGACCAGAACTTACTTCTTCTGTAAAGGAGATCTTTAAGGCCGCTGCGGTGCCTATTAATTGGGAAATCAGAGAAGCAGGTCTGAAAGCCTATGAAAGGGTTGGCAGCGTACTGCCGGAAAATGTCCTGGAATCCATCAGGCAAAACAAGGTAGCTCTTAAAGGCCCGCTTACCACCCCCATAGGCGAAGGATTTCGCAGTGTAAATGTTGCCCTGCGCAGGGAACTTGATCTATATGCTAATTTAAGGCCAACCAGATCTTATAAAGGTATTAACAGCCGTTATGAAAACATCGATCTGGTCATCGTAAGAGAAAATACAGAAGATCTATATGCCGGCATAGAGCATATGGTTGGTGATGATGCTGCGGAAAGTATAAAAATTATTACGCGTAAAGGATCGGAGCGCATCGTTCGGTTTGCTTTCGAATATGCGCGTAAATATGAGCGTAAGAAAGTAACTGCTGTACATAAGGCTAACATTATGAAGTATACCGATGGCCTTTTCCTGTCCGTAGCCAGGGAAATTTCCAAAGATTACCCTGATATAGAATTTGAAGACCGCATTGTTGATAATATGTCCATGCAGTTGGTTGTAAAGCCGGAACTTTATGATGTCATGGTCACGCTGAATCTTTATGGTGATATTATTTCCGATATTTGTGCCGGTCTGGTTGGAGGCCTGGGGGTTGCTCCCGGTGCCAATTTTGGGGAAGAAATAGCTATTTTTGAACCCGTGCACGGCAGTGCACCGAAATATGCCGGACAAGATAGGGTAAACCCTACGGCTACTATCCTTTCGGCAGTTATGCTGCTGCAGCACATAGGAGAGGAAGAAATTGCACAAAAGATACAAACAGCGCTGGCTGCCGTAATAGCAGAGGGGAAAGTTGTTACCTATGATCTGGGTGGAGATGCAACAACTTCCCAGATGACACAAGCGATTATAGAAAAATTGTAAGATATGGTATAAACATATAGAAAAGCTTCATCATAATGCTTGGCGGGAATCTTTAAGAAATTTGACAGCTAGTTCGTTTTCGGCTTGTCTGTTATGACAAGAGAAAATGGTGCGTTTTTCCCGAACCCAAGTTTCATAAGCGCGCGTTAGCGCGCATTTTTTCCAATTTTGCCAGGAAGAATTCAGAAAATCTTTTAAAGGTATTGACAAAAAGGATTATTTCTAATATGATTTTACTAAACGGACAGTAGATTGTTTCTAAAAAATTACTTGAAAAGGAGCTGTGAGAAATGAATTCATCGGATTTGAGGTACTTAATGAATTTGCCAAAGTTCGAATATTTTGAACCAAAGACAATTGAAGAAGCTTGTTCGCTTCTTCATAAGTACAAAGGTGATGCTATGGTCCTGGCTGGGGGAACAGATCTTTTGGTTTCCATGAAAAAGCGGGAAATAAGTCCCAAATATTTAGTGAACATCAAAACGATTCCCGATCTTAATTATATCCGTTACAATGGTGAAGGCCTTTTGCAGATAGGTGCACTGGCTACTCTTAATGAAATAAAAGACGCAAAAATAGTTAAGGAAAAATTCCCTTTGGTTGCTGAGGCTGCCGAAAAATCCGGATTGCCTACAACTCGCAATGTGGCAACCATGGCCGGCAATCTTTGCAATGCTTTGCCTGCAGCCGATTCAGCACCGCTATTAATTTGCTTGGGGGCAAAGGTAAAAATTCAAGGGGTCGAAGGAAGCAGGACTATGCTTGTTGAGGATTTTTTTGTGGATTCGAAAGTCAATGCTCTTCAAAATGGTGAAATGGTTACAGAAATACAGGTGCCCGTTTTACCTGACAACAGTGCTGGGGTGTATTTAAAGAACCCCGAAAGGTCGGTTACCGATGTAGCTGTGGTCAGTGTTGGCACTGTTATTACAATGGATGCAAAACGTGCTAAAGTTGTTGATGCCAAAATTGTTTTGGGGGCCACAGCTCCTACCCCTATGCGTGCCCACAAAGCGGAAAATACAATCAAAGGAAAGACTCTTGATCAGGAACTCATAGAAAAAGCAGCACTGGCTGCTTCCAAAGAAGCCAAGCCTCGTACCCGCCCCGACTATAAACGGGAATTGGTACGGGTTTTAACTATACGGGCTATAAAACAAGCAACAATCTAACAAAACCTTTTAACCAAAAAATCTTTTGTTCCATCTTTCTCAAGGGGAAGGTGCCGAAAGTTTTAACTGGTTTTAAAAACATTATATGGGGGGTATAAATTTCATGAAAAAACGAATTGAACTAACAATTAATGGAGAACATTATGAATTCAATGTAGAACCCTGGAGAACCTTGGTGGAAGTTATCAGAGAAGAGGCCGGGCTGACAGGCGCTAAAGAATCCTGCGGTACCGGAGAATGTGGAAACTGCTTAGTAATTCTTGATGGCAAACCGGTCAACTCCTGTTTGGTGTTAGCTGTAGATGCAAATGGCAAAGATATATTAACTATCGAAGGTGTTGCCGAAGGGGAAAAATTACACCCGCTTCAAAAGGCTTTTGTAGATCATGGGGCCATTCAGTGCGGTTTTTGCACCCCGGGGATGATCTTGGCAGCTAAATCCTTTCTGGAAAAAAACCCCAAACCAACAAGAATGGAAACAAAGGAAGCAATGGAGGGAGTGCTTTGCCGGTGTACCGGTTATGTTAGAATTTTAGATGCGGTACTTGCAGCCAGCCAGGAAATGATGCAGGAAAATAAAACAGCAACAAAAGGAGGCAAGTAACACAATGAAAAAACATTCTGTAGTTGGCAAGTCTTTAACCAGGGTGGATGGAATAGCTAAGGCTACGGGACGAGCAAAATTTACTTATGATATGGAACTTCCTAATATGCTATGGGGTAGAATTCTCCGCAGTCCTTACCCCCATGCCAAAATTATAAATATTGATACCAGCGAAGCTAAAAAATTGCCCGGGGTCAAGGCAGTAATTACAGCCAAAGATATCGGGCCGGTAAGATATGGATTTGTGGACACTCCAAGATATCCGGCTGATCAGTTAGTTTTGGCAACAGACAAAGTACGCTATATTGGTGAAGAAGTAGCTGCTGTAGCTGCAACCAGCAAAGATATAGCTGATGAGGCTTTATCTTTGATTAAGGTAGAATATGAGGAGCTGCCAGCTGTTTTTGATCCGGAAGAAGCGATGCAGGATGGTGCACCAGAAATACACGATGAAATTGTCCCTGACAGGCCTTGCGCTTGGGAAGATTGGGGGGTGGCCAGAAAAGCCAGATCCTATAAAGCTGAAAACAATATTTGTGCCATAAGCCAACAAGGGCACGGCGATATTGAAAAAGGTTTTAAAGAATCAGAGTATATCCGGGAAGATAAATTTTATATTCCATCTACATCGCATATGGCCATGGAACCCCATGTGGCGCTGGCAAACTGGGATCCGTCCTTCCAAAAATTTGATGTTTGGCTTACACATATGGGCTATGAAGTAAAACGCTACTGGTTGGCCCGGGCTCTCGATGTTCCTATAAGCAGGGTCAGAGTTCGTAAAGCCTATGTAGGTGGCGCTTTTGGCGGTAAAATCGATCCATTTTCC
Organism: Bacillota bacterium; assembly: GCA_012798755.1. Lineage (GTDB taxonomy): Bacteria > Bacillota > Dethiobacteria > DTU022 > UBA8154 > UBA9862. Next base: position 140,081 of record JAAZMP010000098.1, on the reverse strand, counting down.
TATGAGTTTTTGGCGGCTTTTCTTTCCAGGATGACACTGCGACCAGTAAAAATATCATTGACGCGTGAAGAAGTTTTTATAGCGTGCCGGTTAAGCCACCGTTTTATAATAAATGTAAAAACAGGCGTCAAAAAAGACGGCACTATTATGGCCCAGGAAATTAAAGCTATTGATGATCCCGGGGCTTACCGGGGTAGTTCTCCCGTTGTTCTTTTTCTTACACATGGTTTCCGACGCCCGATATATAACATACCAAATGCCAAGCACGAAGGGATCGGGGTTTATACCAATAAGTCGATCTGTATGCCCAGAAGGGGCCACGGTTCACCCCAGATGTCTTTTTCTGTCGAATCTCAACTAGATCAAATTGCTGAAGATTTGGGCCTGGATCCGGCAGAACTTAGACTCAAAAATTTTAGAAAAAAAGGCGATGTTCTACCTAACGGGGATACTTTGCATAGTTGCGGGCTTGCGGAAGGTATCCAAAAGGCTATGGAGGTAAGTGGTTGGAAGGAAAAACGAGGCAAAGGCAGGGACAAAAATCGCGGCATCGGTATTGGGGTTGCTGCTATGTTTAATGGTGCCCAGTACTATCCCTTTGGAGCCGCAGCAACAATGAAACTTAATCCTGATGGAACTTTTACCTTGTTTTGCGGTGCTATTGAATTTGGGCAGGGATCGGATACTGCTATGTCACAAATAGCTGCTGAAGAACTAGGTGTGGGTTTAGACGACATAATTTTGGTTTCTGCGGATTCAGAGTTGTGCCCCATTGATCATGGAAACTGGCTCAGCGGCGGTATTTTCGTTACCGGGGAGGCTGTCAGGAAAGCTGCTGTTAACGTAAGGGAACAAATTCTGGATTTTGCATCAGGGTGGCTGGAAGTTAAGGAAGATGATCTGGTGCTTAAGGATCGCAAAGTTTATGCCAAAAGTGATCCGGAAAAGGCGATGACCTTTGCTGAATTGATGATAAACAGCATTCAGGCGCGCAACGGCGATCCTATCTTGGGAAAAGGGTTCTGCAAACCTGTGCCGGAAGTTGAGTTTTACCCAAGTCTTTCTAAAGGAACAGGGCGCTGGACCAATGCCTACACTTTTTCCATCATCATTGCAGAAGTTGAGGTGGACAAAGAAACAGGAAAAGTTAAAGTGCTCAAACTTACCAGTGCGGAGGACTGTGGGTACCCTATAAACCCGCTGGCTGTAGAGGGCCAAGTAGAAAGCCAGGCCGTCCAAGGGCTTGGGGATGCTTTATTTGAGCAAATTATTATTGAAAATGGACGAATAGTCAATCCTACATTGACTGATTATAAGATCCCCGGAACGTTGGATATACCCGAGGAAATAAATGTTAACCATATAATTACCAATGATCCAAAAGGACCATTTGGGGCCAAGGAAGTAGGTGAATCTTCCCGCTCGGCGGCAATAGCAGCAATAGCAAATGCTGTCTATGATGCAACCGGTCTAAGGATAAAAGAACTTCCCTTAACCCCTGAAAGAGTGCTCCAAGCCTTTATGGATAAAAAAGAATAGCACCATTATTTTAAGTAGTTAAAAGTTCCTTTAGCAAGGTGTATGTAAAAGCAAAACTCTTATATTTTAATTTGGTCACCCCTCACGGGGTGTTTTTTTTGATTAAAATTTATCTGCAGATTAGTTGCTCTACACATAATAGTTTGCATAGGTATAATATATAAATATTTGAGAATGTATTGACAAAGGGGTAAGTTTGTTTTATAATCTACTAAACAGTTAGTAAGGGCTATCCTTTAGATGTTATAAGTATATTCTTAATAGTTAATGATGAGCATAAATAAATTCAGTAAAACTTATAAAAAATGCTGAGGTGAAAATTATGAAAAAGATTGTCAATTTTGTTGATACTACAATGCGTGATGGAGCCCAGAGCAACTGGGCATCAGGCATGCCGGCCGGTATGATGAAAGAAATACTCGAAGATATTGATAAAGCTGGTTACGCTTACATTGATGCTCCCTACGTTACTCCAAATTTTAAAAAGTATACCCGTGACTTAAGGGAAGATATTTGGGAAATGGTAAGAATGTTCGGTCAAACTAAAACTAAAAAAGGTATAATGTACGAACCGGGCATTAATCCCTGGGATATGTGGGACACTCCCCGTTCAATAATAGAATTGTTTTTAACGCTGCTTGTAAATTATGGAGCACTGCAACGTGTCCAGGTCATGGGCAACATCTATGGTACAGAACGTTACGAATGGTTTATCCCCTTGATTAAAAAATTGGGTCTAGGCATCAATTTTGCTGTTTGTTATTACATATCCCCGAGACACCAGGCCGAGGGCTATTTTGAAGACAAAACAAAACTTATGGCCGCTTACGAACCCACTTCTATGTATATAAAGGATGCCGGGGGATTGCTGGACGTGGACTCAATTAGAAAAGTGTTGCCGATTGTTCAAAAACATTCAAAGGGTTTACCTATTGAACTTCATAGTCACTGTACCACAGGCATGGCCGATGTTGTTTATGTGGAAGCGATGAAAATGGGATGCCGGATCTTCCATGTTGCAACCCCTCCTATGGCTGAGGGGACGGCGCAGCCAAGTGTTTTTAACGTCGCGGATAATTGTAAACACCTTGGCCTGGAAATAAATCTTGACTTGGAACGGATCCAAAGAGTTTCTGAGTGTATATATGCTATGGCGAAACAGGTGGGCCCAAAAGATGCTGTAAGGGCAGTGGGGGACTATCCTATGCCGACTTATTTCGGGCCCACGCGCTATAATTTGTATCTCTACAAACACAAAATCCCCGGTGGCGTTATATCTAATACAGTGCACCAGCTAAAGGAATTAAATCTTACAGGCAGGATAGACGAAGTTGCAGAAGAGGTAATAAAAATATGCGAAGAAACCGGCCATCCGCATATGATTACTCCTTATTCGCAATTTGTTTGCACCCAAGCCGCACTTAATGTAGCTACGGGTGAGCGTTATAAGGCGGTTGTTGATGAAATGCTTAAAGTTGCTATAGGTTGTTTTTCAGAGGATTCCGGATATTTGGAAATGGAACCAAACTTAAAGGACAAATTTTTGAGCATGCCTAGGGCAAAGGAGCTGCAAAAAGAATGGGAACATCATAAAAAGGTGACACAGTACTTAACTGTTAAAGAGGTAAGAAAGCAACTTGATGCCGTTCATCTTTCCGATGAAGAGTTCATATTACGCTATCTTATGAAGGGTCAAGACGAAATAGATACCATGTACAAAGCCATTGAGGAGCGCGGCAGCAAATTTATGAAATTCTCCACACGTGATATGCCAATACTGGAACTTATAGATAAGTTGAGCCTGCAGCCCAAAGTTTCAAGTTTCCACTTCAAAAGTCCGAAAGGCGCCTTTGAACTGTGGAAACGAAAATAGGGTAACTATTATAAATATGTCCGCCTTGTGAATGTATTATCAAGTGAACCTATCTAATTTATAATTTACTAGGCGGTAAGTAAAGAACGGGCGATTAGCGCTTTTGATAGGTAATGCATTTGCATACAAACATTGCTGCAATTTTACTTCGAGTTTCCTTCACACTATAATTTTTGCTCATTTTCACTAGATATTCCAAACCATATTTATCTAAATTATAAAAATGTTACATAAACAGCTAAAGTTTCAAAAAGTCTTGTCGTAATTTTTACACCGGCAAAGAATTTAACACTAAAGAAAGGGGGTGCGAACTGATGTTGAGCGGCAAGGTGAAAAGTCTCACAAATTATTTTAAAACCACCAGTGGTTCATTGATTTTTATTATGATAATGTTTGTTTTTGCGCTGATCTTGCATGTTGACTTTTGGAATTGGGGAAAACAAAACATTTATTTTGGTTGGATACCCGGGGAGTATTTATATCGTACCTTGTTAATATCTGTAGGCTATTCGGCTTTTAACTATATTATCCAAATATTTAGTTGGCCTTTGCCGAAGGAATATAAAACGTTAAAAAAGTAAATGAAAAGGAATTGAAAAACAGGAGGAACAGCCAATGCCTGTTAACGTCTTACTTACAACCACTATTCTTATTTTGTATTTAGCGATCACAATTCTGATTGGCTATTGGGCATCCCGTGTTATGAAGGTTACACCTTCGGATCTTTTTACTGCCAACAGATCTTTAGGCTTTATTGCACTTGTTTTTGCAATTTTCGGATCACAAATTACTGCTTTTGGTATGCTGGGGGCACCCGGCGCTGCGTATGAATTAGGATTTTCAACTCTAGGGTACTTACAGGGTATGGCCAATTTTGCATCTGCTGCTGGTTTTTACCTGATTGGATATCGTGCATGGCTTCTTGCAGCGAGATACAATTTTGTAACTCCAGTACAATTTTTGGGTGAAAGCAGGTTTGGAAATGATTCCCCAAGATTTGTTGTTGCAGCTTTGCAAATATTGTTAACCATACCCTATATTTTAATCTGCGGAATAGGTTCGGGGATTGCCATATCAGCGGTGACTAAAGGAATAATTCCTTATTGGTTGGGAGCCCTTGTCATTTTATTGGCAAGTACCTATATAGCATATTCAGGAGGAATGCGTGGAACTGCCTGGACAAATATTTTCCAGGGAATCTTGATGATCGGTGTCTTGGTTTTCATGATGTTCATAGTATACAACGCGTTGGGAAAAGGCACACAAATCATCGCAAAATTACCGGATGAAATGCTTTCCTTGGGAGGCAAAGGAGTGCAACGCTTGGGCTATTGGATACCCTTTAGTTTGTTGTGCACAGGCATTTCCAATGGAGTTGTACCCCACATACTAGTAAGAAACATGTCTGCTGAATCTCCTCGTGCTATCCAACTGAATGTGGTTATATACCCAATCCTTATGACGATATTTATGTTTATGGCCATAACCCTGGGTGTATGGGGAAGCGTAGGTGTGCCTGGCTTAGTTGGTGCATCAGTTGACGATGTAATGCCAATGTTAGCTGAAATATATGCGCCTCCTTGGATGACCGGGCTCCTGGGGGCAGGTATTTTGGCAGCTATTCTTTCTTCTTTGCATGGAATGCTTTTAGTGGTATCTTCCATTTTTTCTGATGATATAGTTAAACCAATTTTAGAAAAAGGAGGTACAAAACTTTCGTCTAAACAGGATAGCTATTTAAGCCGGATATTTATTTTAATTGTGGCAATAGTAGTATATTTGTTGGTTTTAGTAAGACCAGCTACTATCCTGGCTATAGCGGAATTTTCTTTTGCGGGATTTGCCACCCTTTTTCCCGCGTATTTCGGTTGTCTTTACTGGAAACGGGCCAGCAAATGGGGGGTTATTGTTTCCTCGATTATAGGAGTTACCAGTGTTGCCCTGTGGGCCTTTCATGTGTTGCCGGAATGGACTACATTTGGCACACATTATGCTGCGCCCGGGTTTATACTTTCTGTAGTGCTAATGGTAGCAGTATCACTGATTACCAGACCGGCACCAAAGCTAAATACTGAAAATATATTCACGGTGTTTGATGAAGTGTACGAAAGCTAAATAGTTTTCGGAAGTGTTAAAAAACATCTGATCTGGGGAGGGAGATCATGAAGAATCAAAATTATTGGAATCCAAAAACGGAATTAATGTCGAGGGACGGTTTAGGAAAAATCCAACTAAAAAAGTTAAAAGTACTTGTGGACTGGGCTTATAACAATAGCCCTTTATGGAAGGGGAAACTTGATGCAGTAGGTTTTGAACCAGGCGATATTAAATCCCTGGAAGACATCAAAAAAATACCCTTTTTGACAAGGGAAGAGTTAAGTGAGTCCCAGCTGGAAAATCCCCTTTTTGGGGAATTCATGACCGTTAATGATAAACAAGCAGTGAGGTATCACCAAACCTCTGGAACATCAGGAAAAGGCCCTTTACGCATTTTGGATGGAAGGAAAGATTGGGAATGGGGGTCGGAGATGTGGTGTTATGGATTATACGCTTTTGGCATCAGGGATACAGATATATGCATGATAGCTTCAGGTTATGGAACTTTTATTGGTTTTTGGCTTGCGCATTATGCTTGTGAAAAAATTGGTGCATTGACTATACCTACAGGGGGAATGTCCAGTGAGGAACGTATCGATAAAATAATGGAGTTGGAAGTGACGACTCTTATCACAACACCAACCTATGCTATAAGGCTTGCTCAAGTAGCCGGGGAAATGGGTATTGATTTGGCCCAAGACTCTAAAGTAAAATATATAGTTAATTCCGGTGAACCTGGGGGCAGTATTCCTGGGACGAAAAAAATGTTGGAAGATACTTGGGGCGCCAAAGTAGCTGATTTTACCGGAATGTCTGAAACAGGAGGCATAACCTGTTACGAATGCAACGAACAAAGTGATGGGATCCATATTATAGAGGACCATTATATACAAGAAGTTATCGATCCTTTGACAGCAGATAATTTATCTTACGGTCAACGGGGGGAACTAGTGATCACTTCCTTTGGAAGGGGGGCCTTTCCACTTATTCGCTACCGAACCGGCGATTTGGTAGAACGTGTTGAAAGCAGTTTTTGTTCCTGTGGAAGAACATTCGATCTTTTCAAAGGTGGGATAATAGGAAGAGCAGATGATATGAAACATGTGAGGGGAGTAAATATTTTTCCCTCAGCCATTGAAGACATAGTCAGGGAATTTAAAGAAGTTGACGAATTTCAAATAATAATTTACAAAGAAAAAGACATTGATCAAGTCAAAGTAAAAATAGAACTATTCCCGGAATATTTCCCCAGGAGAAATCAACACTTGCAAAAAATAGTATCAAAAAAACTGTATGAAGCGCATCGTTTATCCTTCAATGTTGAAATAGCGGAACCAGGGGCTCTGCCAAAGTATGAACTAAAATCACGTAGGTTCCGAGATTTGCGCACTAAAAAATAATTTAGGGGGTTTTAAAGTGTTGTCCTATCAAAAAAATCCCGAATTGGTAAAAGAAAAGGTTCAGCATGTCTATAATTTACTAAAGGAATTATGTGAAGTGGAAGACTTTCCTGCTATTTATTATAATGCACGTCGGGCACTTAGCGTTGTGTGGCAGCTAACCAGCGATCTTGATCTTGAGTATGAACAATATACCGACTGAGAATTGATAGATTAACTACATGACAGCCAAAAACAACTCTATAATATAGCACTTTTATTATTTTCATCAATGTAGAACCTTGGCATAAGCTTCTAAAATGTTTCACAGGATTTGTAGGCACTGAGGATAATACCGCCAGTGCCTACAAATTATTATGTTCAAATTCCTTGGTATTGTTAATACACCGGGAGGTGTAAACTACAACAACCTTTCTGTTTGAAGGGAAGGTATTTCTATGTGTTAGAATAGTTGTCGTAATAGGGGGAATAGTGTACACTATAGAAAAACTATATCTGGTACAAAACCGTACAGGGATACTGGAGGGTAAAGATGAGTTTAACCAAACAAAAGATAATTCAAACAGCTGTCCGTTTGTTCAATGAAAAAAGTTTTTCCGCGACAAGCGTTCAAGATATTGCAGATGCTTTAAATGTTACCAAGGCTGCTTTATACTATTATGTTTCGAGCAAGGAGGAAATTCTTTATGAAATATTCGATCACGCTATGACAACAGCCGAATTGCGTTTGAAAAATTTAATGGGGCAAAAAATGCCCGTTGAACAACTGATCCATAAAATTATTTATAATCAAATAATGGCTTTTATTGATGAAATGCCTAACATTGCCATATTCTTTAGCGAAAAGGCCAATTTGCTTCCTGAAAATCTTAAAGCTATTAATATCAGGGAAAGAAAATATGAAAACAAAATCGCAAGTGTTTTAGAAGAAGGCATAAAGAAAAACATTTTTAAGGATAACGATATCCTCCCCACTGTCTATGCCATAATCGGTATGTGTAATTGGCTGTATCATTGGTATAAACCTGACGGACGTTTGAAGCCGGAGGAAATAGCAAGATTATATTCCGATATCATTTTGAACGGAATACTGAAATAAGGGAAATTTTTTTACAAAAGTACATAAGGAGGAGTAAAATGAAAAAAACGGATCTGCTGGTAATTGGGGGAAGTGCAGGTGGGATCCTGGCTGCCACGATGGCGCGGAAATCTTATGGGGACGATCTTGAAATTACCTTGATCCGCGAAACCGAAACGGTTATGGTGCCATGCGGTATTCCATACATTTATGGCACCTTGCGGGATTTGAAGAAGAATATTATTCCGGATGCCGTGTTGCATAATGCCAATATCAACTTAGTTATTGACAGTGCACTAAAAATAAATAAGGAACAGAAAACGGTAACAACAAAGAAAAGTGGGGTTTTTAGTTATAAAAAATTGGTTATTGCTACCGGTTCACTACCTATAATCCCCACATTCATTCCGGGCCATGATCTTGATAACGTGTTTCCGGTAATGAAAGATGAAGAGCATCTTGGTAAAATCTTTAATAAATTAGAATCTGCTCAGAATGTTGTTGTAATCGGAGGGGGATTCATCGGGGTAGAATTTGCGGAACAAATCAGGGAATTGGACAAGGAAGTTGCGTTAATCGAAATGGCTGATTCCTGTTTGTGGCAGGCCTTTGACAAAAAATATACGGATGATATTGAGTCCCTTTTATCCGCTAAAGGAATCAGTGTGATGACAAACACCAAGGTAAAAAAAATAACGGGCGAAAAATCTGTGAGAGCCGTTGAAGTGGAAAATGGCCAGGTTGTTCCCGCAGACATGGTAATCTTGGGATTGGGAGTGAATCCCAATGGTGACTTAGCAAAAGAATGTGGTATAAAAATAAATACTAAGGGTGCTATCATAGTTGATCAATATATGAGAACCAGCGATCCTGACATTTTTGCCGTAGGTGACTGCGCGGAAAAGAAATGTTTTTTCACTGGGAAAGACGTACCGTTGCTTTTAGCTTCAACTGCAGCAATGGAAGCTAAGGTAGCAGGCAGCAATGCCTTTCAGTTAAGGTTGATACGTGCCAACAAAGGTACAATTAGCACGTTTTCTACGAAAATTACAGGCAAAACATTCGCAGCGGCCGGTCTTACAGAAACCAGGGCAAAACAAGAGGGTTTCAGCCTTATGGTCGGTGAATTTAAAACTATGGATCGTCACCCTGGCACTTTGCCCGGTGCCCAGGAAATTAACATAAAATTGATATTTTCCAAGTGCTCCGGTATTATCCTTGGAGCCCAAATTTCCGGTGGAGATACGGTTTCTGAAATTAATAACATTTTAAGTCTAGCTATTCAAAAAGATACTACGGCAACTGAACTTAACACTTTCCAAGCAGCAACACATCCTTTGGTTTCACCATCACCTATTGCCTATCCAATAAACGCTGCCGCCATGAATGCTATAGCTACCAACTGCAGTCATCTTAATGAAGATCTGGTGATTTAGTTGGGTAAAATCAACGTTTGATTATAAAATATCTATAGTAGGGCAAAATAAAAAATTTGAAAGGAGAAAACCAATTTGGGGAAAACAGGTTACAAAATAGGGGATTGCACGTTGGAAATAGTTAAAGGCGATATAACAAAGCAACAAACGGATGCCATTGTCAATGCTGCCAACAAAAAACTTGCCCCTGGTGGCGGGGTGGCCGGTGCAATACATAAGGCCGCCGGGCCGGGGCTTTGGGAAGAATGCAAAAAGCTGGGTGGATGTGAAACGGGGGAGGCTAAAATAACTTCCGGTTATAATTTAGCGGCTCGCTTCGTGGTTCATACGGTGGGCCCTGTATACGACAATACACCCCAGAACGCTAAGGATCTGGAAAACTGTTATTTTAACAGCCTTTCCCTGGCCGTAGAACATGATCTGAATAGTATTTCCTTCCCGGCAATCAGTACGGGGATTTTTGGCTATCCTTTAGAAGAAGCAGCCGAAATATCCATAAGAACCGTAATCAAGTTTTTGGAGGAACATGCTAAACCAAAACTGGTCCGGTTTGTTCTTTTTGGAGCAAAGGATTTGGCTGTTTATAAAAATTCCCTGCAAAAAATTGTGGACAACTGATGCAATCTATGATTGAAAGAAACAAAAAAATACCTTTGCAAGGCTGCTAAAAATTTATATTTCAAGATAGAAAGGATTTTAAAATCAAAAAAAAGAATATTACAAGGGACGATTCCTGGAAATTTGAAAAATTGGGGGTATTACAATGTTTAAAATATTGCTGGCTGTTGATGGTTCTGATAATTCTTTTAAAGCTGTAAATAAAACAATCAAATTGGCGAAAAGCATGGATGCTGATGTTACTGCCCTATCTGTTGTCCAGGATATACCTTTTTATCATGAAGGTATGGCTACTGAGCACCTTGTTTTGGTACAACAAAATTTCCAGGAAAGGGCGGAAAATGCGGCTAAAGAAGTTTTAGAAAAGGTGAAGGATCTATTCAACAAACAGGGACTGGAGGTAAACACAGTTTTTAAATCTGGGCACCCGGCGGAATTAATCTGCCAGATTGCTGAAGAAGGCAGGTTTGATTTTATTGTTATGGGAAGCAGAGGGCTTGGAGGTGTAAAAGAACTGTTATTGGGCAGTGTAAGCAACAGGGTTGCCCATTGTGCCAAAAATTCAGTACTAATAGTAAAATAAGTATTTTATATTTATCCTGATAGACGGCTTGTTGCAGAAAGAGAAGGGACTTGACGAATTAAGTCGAAAAATATCTAAATATACCAGGAGTCGACAATTTATGGATAAAACCAAAAGCATAACGCCTTCACCCTTTTTAGAACTTTTAGGAATAAAGGTAGAAAAAGCCATTTATCCCCATTGCCGGCTGACCCTTGCCTTAAACGAAAAATTGGTAAACCCTATGGGAACTTTACATGGGGGAGTAATTTCTTCCTTAGTAGATGCTGCTTTAGGAAGTGCTTTGTTGAGCAAAAAAGAGGTCAAAGGAATTGCCACTTTGGAACTGAAGGTGAATTATTTCAAAGCTGTAACCGGGGGAGTCGTCGTGGCAGAAGGAGAAATAATACACTGTCGGGGGACGGTAACCTTTGGACAGGCCCGTATTTATTGTGAAAATGAAATGGTAGCCCAAGGCAGTGCGACCGTTAAAATTTTCCTAAATGAGTAAGAATCCCGCGTTACCTATGCTAAGGGAAATATTTTTTAACTGCTACCGGCTGTGATATAATAATATTTGGTATCATCAAAAGTTTAAGTGGGCGTGGTTAATATAAAAATACAGCTGACTTTCTATGACAAATTATTTGTTGTTTGTATTTTGGCTGTTGGTCTGATCATTTTTATGTCAAATTTTCACCTTGATGCATCCGCAGGGCAAAAGTATGTTACGGTGCACGTTGATAACGAATTTGTCATGGAATTATCTTTTAACGATCAAACAGAACAAACCGTGAGCTTTCCTTTCGGGGAAAACGGCAAGCATCATGCCGTTTTAGAAATCAACGAAGGAAGGGTGCGCATGCTTCCCCTGGATCCTAAACTGTGTCCTAGAGGGATTTGCGCACATACGGGATGGATAAGCCGCAACTATCAAAGCATCGTCTGTGTTCCCAATCGCATCATAATTTCATTCAGCGATAAGAAGTTGGACGGGGTAGATGGGGTTACCTACTAAGAAAGGACTGACATCGTAAACCGGGATTTTTTGAAGACCTCTGTCTGAGGTCTTCAAATTATGTGATCAACGGTTATTCTTGACAAAAAAGCGAGCACTCATATATAATTAGGCTTAGTTTTGGAGGCATAGCTATATGCGATTGTACATTCGCGATCTAAAAAAAGAAGAAGGTAACTACGTTTCTTTCAGTGATTCTTTCAAACTGAAGGTTAGTAAAGAAGAAAGTGTTATAATGGTCGTTAACCTGCGGGCTGCATATCTATCTGATCGTGTTATATTAGAAGGAAATTGGCAAGTAGATCTAGACGGAGAGTGTAGCCGATGCCTGGAGAATTTTTCTTATCATCTAGGGGAAAATTTCCAGGAAGAATTTATTCACCAGCAAGGATCCATGGAACAGGAAGGATTTGAGGAAGTGATCGAGCAGGGCAATGGAGAATTGCTCACTTTCAAAGGTGAATCGCTTGATTTAACGGAATTTTTCCGGCAATCTTTTTTAATGTCCCAGCCTTTGAAAATTCTTTGCCGAAGCGACTGTAAGGGGCTTTGCCCTGTCTGTGGAGTCAATAAAAATAAAGAACAATGTCGTTGTGTTCAGGAAGATATGGATCCACGTTGGGCAGCATTGAAAAAAATAAAAAAAGAGTTGTGAACCTTTTAAGTGCAAAATCGTCCCCGCCAAAAAGTGTTTTAAAAATGCTAATATGGTAAAATATATTAATAGGGCAAGTTGTTTATGCCTTCCGGGAGGTGTTTTGTTTTTGGCAGTACCTAAAAGAAGAACGTCTAAGTCGAAAAGAAATAAAAGAAGGGCTAACTGGAAATTGGTTGCACCAGGATTTTCCGAATGCCCACAGTGCCATGAAGTAAAATTGCCCCATCGGGTTTGCCCTCATTGTGGATATTACAAGGGAAGGTTGGCTGTTGATAAAACAAAAAAATAAAATATGTTTTATTTTCTTTATACCTGGGGTTTGCTCTATGCATTTTCCTAGGGTTTGTTTTGTTTAACGACGTTTTGGTTTTTAAGGAGGGCGAAAATGTGTTACGCGTGGCCGTAGATGCCATGGGAGGCGATCATGCACCGGCAGAAATTGTAAAAGGCGTTGTTTCTGCCGTTAACAAAATGGAAAACCTGGAAGTATTATTGGTAGGTTCCCGAGATTCGATCAAGAAAAGCGTTGGCAACAAAATAAATGATCCGCGAATCCGAATAATCAATACGCAGGAAGTGATTGCCGGGGATGAGGATCCGGGCCTGGCTATTCGATCGAAAAGAAATTCCTCCATGATGACTGCTATGCACCTGGTCTGCCATGGAAAAGCCGATGCTGTGATCAGTGCCGGAAACACCGGCGCCCTCATGGGCGGCGGATTGCTTTTTTTGAAAAGAATAAAAGGGATCAAACGCCCGGCGCTGTTGACAATAATTCCGGCACTCCAAGGCGGGGGAACAGTATTGTTGGATATTGGTGCGAATATGGATGCCAAGCCGGAGCATCTGTTGCAGTATGCTCTGATGGGAAGAGTATATGCCCGGGAAATGCTGGGAAAGGAAAACCCCAGCGTTGCTCTTTTAAATGTAGGAAGCGAAGGGAATAAAGGCAATACACAAATTAAAAACGCCTATCAATTATTTGCGGGGCAGGATATTAATTTTGTGGGGAATGTAGAGGCCACAGAACTTTTCAGAAACCCGGCAAATGTACTTGTCTGCGATGGGTTTGTTGGCAACGTGTTATTAAAAGCCATCGAAGGTTTTTCCCGGGATATTTTTGATTATATTCGGCAAGAAATAGCCAAAGATTTTAAAGCATGGCTGGCTTCTCCCATGGTGCTCCCCGTTTTCCAAAGAGCACGCGCTGTTTTGGATGAATCCGAATACGGGGGGAGTTTACTGATCGGCGTAAGGGGTGTATGCTTTAAGTGTCACGGTTCCTCCCGGGAAAGAGCAATCATGCAAGCTATACTAAAACAAGTTTACCCCTTCGTCCATAAGAATATCAACCAAAAAATTGAAAAGGCTTTAAAGCAGGATTCCTATTCGAAAGGATGAACATTGTGACATCTAAAAATGCGGCCGGCATCATTTCCACGGGGAGAGCGCTACCTGTTAGTCGCGTTACAAATTTTGATCTTGAAGAAATTATGGATACCAGCGACCGGTGGATCAAAGCCAGAACAGGCATTGAGGAGAGGCGCATTATTACCAATGATGAAACCAATTCAAAGCTTTGTACCCGTGCCTCCCGGATAGCTTTGGAAAGAGCTAACCTTACTCCTCAAGATATTGACCTGCTCATTGTGGCAACAGTCACCCCGGATTTGACTTTACCCTCCACGGCTTGTTTGGTTCAGGCCGAGCTTGATGCTTGTAACGCCGCTGTTTTTGATCTCGTTGCAGGCTGCACGGGTTTTCTCTATGGGTTAAACGTTGCTGAACAGTACATCAAGAACAATGCTGCAAAAAACATTTTGCTTATTGGGGCTGACACCCTTTCCCCTGTTGTCGATTGGCGGGATCGGAACACCGCCGTACTTTTTGGTGATGGTGCCGGGGCTGTCGTATTGGGGAAAGTAGAAGACGGAAGCGGGGTATTGGCCAGCAAGATGTTTTCAGATGGAACCAGAGCAGATCTACTCTACATTCCCGCCGGCGGATCAGTTCGTCCGGCGACGATGCGAACCGTAAAGGAAAGAATGCATTACATAAAAATGAGCGGCCCTGAAATTTTTAAATTTGCAGTAACAGTAATGATCGATTCTACATTGCAAGTTTTAGAAATGTGTGGAAAAACCCCTGCAGAATTGGATTACCTGATACCTCACCAGGCAAATGAACGAATAATCAACCTTGCCTATAAGAAAATGGGTTTAAAACCGGAACAGGTTTTACTCAATATCAATCGATACGGTAATATGTCCTCGGCATGCATCCCTATTATGTTAGACGAGGCAGTGGAACAAGGAAAATTCCAAAGCGGTGATCTTATAGCTATGGTCTCCTTTGGAGCAGGGCTTACCTGGGGTGCTGCTGTACTAAAGTGGTAGATCAAGGGGGACTTACATGACAAAGTATGCATTTATATTTCCGGGTCAGGGTGCGCAGTTTGTAGGAATGGGTAAGGAACTGGCAAGTGAATATCCTGAAGCCGGTAAAATATTTCAGGAAGCCGATGAGATACTTGGCTACAATTTAAGTCGGATAATTTTCCAAGGCGACGATGAAATGCTTTATAAAACAGAGGTTACCCAGCCGGCAGTACTAACGACAAGCGTGGCAATTTCTTCAGTTTTGGAAAAAGAAGGCTTAAAGCCGGATGCAGTGGCCGGGCTAAGCTTAGGGGAATACAGCGCGCTTGTATGTGCAAAAGCACTTCATTTCAGCGATGCTATCCTGTTGGTCCAAAAAAGAGCCCAATTGATGCAGGAGCTGATCCCTTTTGGTAAAGGGGGAATGGCTGCAATTTTGGGGTTGACCCCCGAAGAAGTAAAAAATATTTGTAACAAAAGCTTGCCTTTTGGCCATGTTGAACCGGCAAATTATAACTGCCCCGGACAGGTAGTAATCGCTGGCCACAAAGAAGCTTTGGAAGAAGCATGCAGGCTGGCAAGCGAAAAAAAAGCAAAAGCCAGAATGCTTTCTGTAAGTGTGCCCTTCCACAGTAAACTTTTGCAGCCAATTAAAAAAGATATGATTTCTATGTTGGGAAAAATATCAATAAATGCACCCATTTTTTCTTTTGTTGCAAATACTAGTGCCAGATATTTGAAAAATCCCGAAGATATCAGACAATCGTTGGTTGAACAGTCCTATACCCCTGTTTTATGGGAGGATTCCATGAAACTTTTGATTGGCGACGGCTGCAATCTGTTTATAGAAACCGGCCCCGGGAGAGTTTTAACCGGATTTATGAAAAGGATTGACAAAAATGTTCGGGCTACTCATGTTGAAGACAAGCTGACACTGTACCGCCTATTGAAAATTTTGGAGGAGGTGAAGGCTTGACTTTACACACAAAGGTAGCATTGGTAACAGGAGGCTCAAGAGGCATAGGCCGTGAAATTGTTCTGGCTTTAGCTGCAGCCGGAGCGGATGTGGCCATTAATTATCGGAAAAGAGATGATGATGCAAAGGTTGTTTTAAATGAAGTAAACAAACTTGGTGTCAAAGGTTTACTTTGCAAGGCAGATGTAACGCAGCTGCAAGAATGTGAAAAAATGGTTAAAGCTGTACTTGAACATTTTGGCAGAATTGATATACTTATTAATAATGCTGGTATCCGTAGGGACAATATTCTAGCTTTAATGAAAACTGAAGACTGGGAAGAAGTCATGGATACCAACCTTAAAGGTGTTTTTAATTGTTGCAAGGCAATTATGAGGCCCCTGTTAAAACAAAAAAGTGGTGGCAAAATAATCAACATAGCTTCTATGGCCGGTATATACGGAAATAGCGGGCAGACCAATTATGCTGCCGCCAAAGCAGGGGTAATTGCTTTTTCCAAATCGCTGGCCAAAGAGTTAGGTAGAAGGAAAATTACTGTTAATTCCATAGCCCCTGGTTTTATCCAAACAGATATGACGGAAAGTTTGCCACAACAGTTAAGGGAATCTGTGTTACCCCGCATTGCATTGGAAAGGTTTGGAAAACCAGAAGAAGTGGCCGAAGCAGTTTTATTTTTGGCAAAAAGTGCAAACTATATAACCGGTTCAGTTATAACGGTGGACGGGGGACTTTCACTATAAATGTGGAAGCAGGTATTTTTAAGGGAGGTGAATTAAAATTGGACGTTTTTGAAAAAGTGAGATCCTTAATGTCAGAACAGCTGGATATCGACGAAGATAAGATAAGCCCGGAGACCACCTTCGAAGAGATCGATGCTGACTCACTGGATGTGGTAGAACTGGTTATGGCCATTGAAGAAGAATTTGACATTGAAATTGCCGATGAGGCAGTTGAAAATATTAAAACGGTTGCCGATATAATCAACCACATAGAAGAAATTATTTAATGAAAAAATAAAGCTTTAAATAAAGGAGCCCTGCTTCTTTGCGGGGCTTTATATTTAGCATAAGGTTTATAAGGAGGTGAGGCCAGGTGTACCCTAAAGTGGTAGTTACGGGGATGGGGGTTGTTACGCCTATTGGAATTGGCAAGGAGGCATACTGGGATGGCCTAAAAACCGGCCGTAGCGGTATCAAAGCCATGGATCGTTTCCGCGATTATTCCACCTGCATTGCCGCAAAAATTGATGATTTTGATCCCCAATCATACATGGCGAAAAGAGACGTAAAAAAAACAGATCGCTTTACCCAGTTTGCCCATGCAGCAGCCAAAATGGCTATTGAAGATGCTGCTTTGGATTTAGAAAATGAAGATAAGGAAAGGATTGGCGTTATCATTGGTTCAGGCATTGGAGGGCTTGACACTATAGAAAAACAATTTAAAATCTTGTTGGAAAAGGGACCCCGCCGCGTAAGCCCTTTTTTGGTACCTATGCTTATTGCCAACATGGCCTCCGGTTACATTTCTATTAACTACGGATTTAAAGGGCCTAATTCAACTACAGTAACAGCTTGTGCCAGCGGAACCAATGCTATCGGTGAGGCATTTCGCATACTGCAAAGAAAAGAAGCGGATGTCATGATCGCCGGTGGAGCTGAAGCTCCCTTGACCTGTATAGCTTTTGCCGGTTTTAGTGCATCCCGTGCTATGTCTACCCGTAACGATCAACCCGAAAAAGCCTCCCGTCCCTTTGATAAAAAACGTGACGGCTTTGTAATGGGTGAGGGTGCCGGCGTTTTAATCTTAGAGACACTGGAACATGCATTAAACAGGAATGCTTACATTTACGGAGAAGTCATCGGTTATGGTATGTCCGGGGACGGTTACCATATTACGGCACCGGAACCGGAAGGCCAAGGGGCCTATCTTTGCATGGAAAGGGCACTAAACGATGCTCGTCTTTCACCGACGGATGTAGAATATATTAATGCACATGGAACTTCAACCGAATACAATGACAAAATAGAAACCCTGGCCATTAAAAGGGTTTTTGGCAAATATGCCTACAACATTCCGATCAGTTCAACCAAATCAATGTTGGGACACCTACTGGGTGCCGCCGGGGGTGTGGAAATGATCGCCATTTTATTAAGTATGCAGCATGGGATCATACCCCCGACGATTAATTACGAACACGAAGATCCCGACTGCGATCTATTTTATGTGCCCAACAAAGCAATAACAAAAAAATTTAAAGTGGCCATGTCCAACTCTTTTGGTTTTGGGGGAACAAATGCCTGCCTTATTGTGAAAAAACATTAACGTGAAAGGGGAAAAATTTGGCGACACCCTATAAGAATACTGCCAAACTGCTAAAATTTCTCAGTTGGCCGGTACAAAATGAGGAATTATACCAGGAGGCTTTGACCCATTCCTCTTACGCTTATGAAATAGAAGGGCTATGCAGCAACGAACGTTTGGAATTCCTGGGCGATGCCGCACTGGAGCTGATCATGTCAGCATATTTTTTTGAAATGTTTCCAGATGCTTCTGAGGGCAGGCTTACTTTGATGCGCCACAATGTGGTTAACGAAAAAACCCTGGCCAAGATCGCTCGGGATATAAATTTAGGTATGTATATAAAATTGGGAAAAGGGGAATTTTTAAGCGGTGGGGCAGAAAAGGCATCAGTGCTGGCGGATGCCTTGGAGGCTTTGATTGGGGCGCTCTTTTTAGATCAAGGTTATCAAGCATCTGTTCCTTTGGTAATCGATCTTTTTAAGCCCGTTCTTAAAGCCGTAAAACAGGGTAATTTTCCTTTAATGGACTATAAAACCATGCTACAGGAAATATGTCAATCCAAGGGCAGCAAACCCCCCGTTTATCAGATAACCGCAGAATATGGCCCGCCCCACGACAAGGCTTTCGAAGCCGTTGTTAAGTTGGACAGTAAAATAAAAGGTGTAGGTACCGGAAAAAGTAAAAAAGAAGCGGAGCAATCTGCGGCCAAAGCCGCCTGGGAACTTATAGAACTATGATAAATTTTCACGGGCGTGCAGGAAAATATTTCTATAAAGGTGAATTACAACTTTGAAGCAGAAGTTTAGGCGCTGTTTGGCAAAATGTTTCGGGTAACGATTCAGCCAAAACAAAATTGTGCTGCAGAAGTCCAGGCATTTATTAAAAAAGTAAAAACGGTTTTTGCAACAAGCAGGTGATCTAAATACATCTTAAATCTTTAGATATAACGGGTTTTAAGTCTTTCCCTGAGAAAACCCAGTTAAAATTTTCTTCAGGTATCACTGCCATTGTAGGCCCTAACGGTTGCGGTAAAAGCAACCTTGTAGATGCTATCAGTTGGGCCCTTGGCGAACAAAGTGCAAAATTGTTACGCGGTTCCAAAATGGATGATTTGATCTTTAATGGAACAGTTCACCGTAAAGCTTTAAACTTTGCCGAAGTATCATTAACCTTTGACAGAGCAGATAAACACTTGCCAATCGATTATCAAGAAATAATAGTAACACGAAGAATGTACCGCTCCGGGGAAGGGGAATACTATCTTAATAAAACCCTTTGCAGGCTTAAGGATATCGCAGAACTTTTTTGGGATACTGGCATTGGTAGGGAAGCCTATTCTTTAATAGGTCAGGGCCGTGTAGAAAAATTGATCAATGCCAAGCCGGAAGAAAACAGAGAGCTTTTCGAAGAAGCAGCAGAAATACATAAATACAAGCAGAGAAAAAAAGAAACGATGATCCGGTTGGCTGAAATGAATAAAAACCTGTTAAGGGTTGAAGACATTTTGACTGAACTTAAAAATCAATCCTTGCCCCTTTGCGAAGCAGCCGCTATAACTAGCAAATACAGGGCATTTACTTCAGAACTGCAAGAAATAGAAAAAACGATACTTTTCAAGAAGTGGTGGAAAAATAACAGCCGGCTGCAAAAAATTGAAGAAAAGCTTAAAAAAAATTCCATTGTCATACAGGAAAAAGAAACCATTTTAAAAAGACTGAAAAACAGGACAAGCACAGTTAAACATGAAGAAAAGTTAAAAATAGCAGAGACAAACAAAATAAAAGAGCTTTTTCAGAAACAAAGGGAGAAACTGGAGAAAATTTCAAGCCAACTAAACCTTATTCGCGAACAAAGAAGACACTTCTTGGAAAAAATTTCAACTAAAGATGAATCTTGCAAAGAAGTCCAAGCCCGAATCTTGGGACTGGAGGAATCATGCAGGAAAAATGAATCCTCATTGAAAAATATCTTTCAGGAACAAAAACTACTTGGGGGCAAGGCAACAAAGCTGAAGGAATCACGGGAAACTCTCCAAAAAAAAAGCAATTTGGCAGCCCTTGATAAATTGAAGCAACAAATTGCAGAAAAAAATATGCAAAAGGCTGCCTTAGAACAGCTGCTTAAAAGCAGTAAGCTGCGTTATAAAGAACTATGTGGTAGAATAGAAGAAAGCGAGGAACGCGAAAAAGCAAAAAAATCAGAACTGGATTCTTTGCAAAAAAAGGAAAAGAAAGCTCTTGCTTTACTGCAAAAACTAGAATGGGATAGTTTGGATCTGACGAAAGAGCAAGAGTTGCTGCAACAACGTCAAAAAGATCTCTATAGGAAGCAGGAAACACGGAAAAATGAACTGCAGGGTTTGGAAAAAGATTTGCAAAAAAACAAATCCCGTTTAAAATTTCTAAAAGAAAGCGAAGATGAACTAAGCTTTTATGCCAGAGGCGTAAGAGCTGTCATGAACAATTATATCAAAAACCCTTCGGATAAAGGCATTTTTGGGCCGGTTGCTAATCTTATAAGTGTTCCCCAGCTATTTGAAAAAGCGCTGGAGGTGGCACTTGGAGCAAGGATACAATTTATTGTTGTTTCCGATGATGGTTCTGCACGAAAAGCAATTGAATTTTTAAAAGAAAAAAAAGCCGGCCGGGCTACATTTTTACCCTTGACACTGTTAAAACCATCTTTCGGAAAAAAAATCTCTGCCTCCGATAAAAAAGAGATCTTTGGGATAGCTTCCCAATTAGTAGAAACACAGACAAAATTTAAAAAAGTTGTAGAAAATCTGCTTGGCGGTGTGCTGATAGCCAAAAACTTGGAAGCCGCGCTCAAGCTGGCCCGCAACAACAAGGCAGGCTGGAGAATAGTTACCCCTGACGGAGAAATGATTACGCCAGGCGGTGCCATATCAGGGGGGTATCAGCCGGAAGAACGCAGCGGTTTTTTGCAACGTAAAAGAGAATTAAAAAATCTTGAAACAAAAATAGTTGAAATTCAGAAGATTAGCGGGCAAAAAAGCATGGAATTGGAAAAAATCAATAAAAATATATCGGAACTCCTGAAAAACTTTGCCGGGCTAGATTTGGAAAGTAAAAAAATAGAAAAAGAAAGAAATGGTATCCAGACCAATCTTGCCAGAATCGAAGTAGAAAAAAGCAGGATTCAAAAGGAAATAACACATCTGAGCCTGGAAAAAACAGAGCTCTTAAGTAAACGGCACGAGCTTTCCGAACAAATTGCCGGGGCGGAAAAAAGTCATAAGCTTCTAGCTAAATCCTTGGAAAAACTAAATTCTGAATTAGAAAATTTAAGCATCCAGGTAGAAGTTGATGAAAAACATTATCAAAGTTTGGAAGAAAAACTGGTGGAAATAAGAATTAAATTTTCGGCGCTACAGGAAAAGGAAAGCTCCCTGCAGGGGATCTTCCACAAGCAAACTCAGGAAAAAGAACGTCTAAAAGAGATCTATACCCGCCATGCCGAAGAAAAAAAACATATACAGGAAGAGTTAAACAAGCTGAAAGCGACAGCTGAAAGCATGACAAAAACATTGGAAGAAGGAAAAAAGGAAATTCAAGATCTAAAAAACACTCTGGATACCATAGGTAACGATTTAGACCATTATAAACAGGCAACAGAAAAGTTGCATGTTGAAACGGAAAAAGAACTGAAAGCTCTGCAGAGAGCTGAAAGACAGCAACAAAATACAAACATTGAACTTATAAAAAGGCAAGAGGCCGAAAAATATTTAAAGGAAAGCCTTTTGGAGAAATTTGGGTTTGACCCCGGAGAAACTTCTATTGATTTGCAGGCTGCTAAGCCGGAAGATGTTTTGCTGGAAGAAAAAGAACTTCTGGAAAACAAAATCCAGTTGTTGGGAGAGGTAGATCTGGGGGCTATAGATGAATATGAAAGGTTACAAAATAGAATTACCTTTCTGGAAAAGCAGCGTTGCGACTTGCAAAGCGGGGAAAAAGGAATCCGAAAAGTTCTTGAAGAACTGGACGAACATATGGAGGGAAAATTTCTACAGGCCCTAGAGGCAATTAAGAAAAATTTTAAAGATATATTTGCTCAATTGTTTGGCGGTGGCCAGGCCTTTTTAAAGCCAACCGATCCGGAAAATATTCTTGAATCCGGAATAGAAATTATTGCGCAACCGCCGGGTAAGAAATTGCAAAGCATTTCTTTGCTTTCCAGTGGTGAAAAAGCTTTGACGGCTATTGCACTTCTTTTTGCCGTGCTGCAGTATAAGCCGGTACCCTTTTGCGTACTCGATGAAATCGACTCTTCTTTAGATGAAAGTAATCTTTCCAAATACGTACATTTTCTTAAAAAATATGCTGCTGCCACTCAGTTTGTCGTTATTACACACCGTCGAAAGACAATGGAAGAAGCCGATTTTTTATATGGAATAACGATGGAAGAACAAGGGATATCCAAGGTGGTATCTTTAGACTTGAATGAAAAAGCAGGTTGACAGGGATGAGGGTGGGCTATGTTAGATAAATTTCTTAAAGGTTTACTTAGAACCAGGGAGGCTTTTAAAAGCAGATTCGGTTCTCTTTTTGGGAATAAGGAAATTAATCATGAATTTTACGATGAATTGGAAGAAATCCTATTGACAGCCGATGTTGGCGTAGAGACAACAATGAAAATAATCGACTCATTAAAGGATCGCTTAAAAAAACTAAAGGTAAACAAACGCTCTACCGCCCAAGATATTCTTAAGGATCTTCTGGTGGAAATATTAAATAGTCAACATAATACCGATCTTGTTTTGGCGCCGGAACCACCAACAATTTTTTTGATTTTGGGTGTGAATGGTGTAGGTAAAACGACAAGCATTGCCAAAATGGCGTACCGGTTTACCCAGGAAGGGAAAAAAGTTTTGCTGGCTGCCGGTGATACTTTTCGAGCCGCTGCCATAGAACAGCTGGATGAATGGTCAAACATTGTGGGGGCAGAAGTAATTAAACACCAAGGGGGCGGAGATCCCTCAGCTGTTATCTATGATGCCGTGAATGCTTCTATAGCACGCAAGGCAGATATTTTGCTCTGTGATACTGCGGGACGGCTGCATACCAAAGCAAATTTGTTGGAGGAAGTAAAAAAGATTCATAGGGTGATTAATAAAACTCTTCCCCATGCACCACATGAAATTTTACTGGTACTGGATGCAATTACCGGCCAAAATGCGATATCCCAAGCGCGTTATTTTCAAGATGCCGTACCTGTTTCCGGTTTGATCCTTACTAAACTTGATGGAACGGCACGGGGCGGGATTGTACTTGCTGTAAAAGATTTGACGGGAATTCCTTTAAAATTAGTGGGAGTGGGGGAAAAAAAAGAGGATCTGCAGGCCTTTAATGCTCCAAAGTTTGTAGAAGCCCTTTTTTCTTGATTGTTAAGGGCAATGCACAAATTGCCAGGGGGTTGAACTGCCGGCCTGCCACTTCTGGTGCAGCAGTTACCGTTTTTGAAGCAAAGTTGCGGCAAGGTGTTTACTTTAGGGCTGGAATAGTGTATAAATGTTATGTTTATGAAATTTCAAAATGACAGGATTCGGGACTTTTTCTGTACTGTTTTCACAAATGTTTTGTTTTTTGCTTGCGTAATTTTAAAATAAGGAGGCAGCCCTGGATTTTTACCGGGCGTAACTTTGTTTTTTAATTCATTATCCGAAAAATTGCAGGAAACTTTTCGTAAGTTGAAGGGGAAAGGCAAGCTCAGGGAAAAAGACGTAGACCAGGCCTTGCGCGAGGTACGCCTCGCCTTGCTTGAAGCTGACGTTAATTATAAAGTTGTAAGAAATTTTATTTCCCAGCTAAAAGAAAGATCCCTTGGAGCAGAGGTTCTAAAAAGCCTTACCCCCGGCCAGCAGGTTACTAAAATTGTCTATGAAGAGCTGGTCGAGTTGATGGGAAAAACCCAAAGTAAAATTTCTTCGTTGCAGGATCCCCCGGGAGTGATATTGCTGGTGGGGTTGCAGGGTTCCGGTAAAACTACTACTGCGGCTAAGTTGGCTTATTTATTGCGGAAAAAAGGCCGTAAACCTATGCTGGTTGCTGCAGATGTTTATCGGCCGGCTGCAATCGAACAAATTGAGTTTTTGGGAAAAGAAACGAACATTCCTGTTTTCGCTAAAGGAAAAGATGATCCTGTAAATATTGGATTGCAGGCACTAAAGAAAGCCGGCAGGGAAGGAAACGACTATGTCATTTTGGATACTGCAGGACGGCTTCATATTGATGAAGAACTGATGACAGAACTTCGCAGACTCAAAGAAAAACTAAACCCGTTGGAAATCCTTCTGGTAGTGGATGCTATGACCGGCCAAGATGCCGTCAATGTGGCCAGTTCCTTCCATGAGCAGTTGGGGCTTACAGGAGTAATTCTTACCAAACTGGATGGCGATACCAGAGGTGGGGCCGCTCTTTCCGTCAAAGCTGTAACAGATTGCCCGATCAAATTTGTTGGTGTCGGGGAAAAAGTGGATGCTTTAGAATATTTTTATCCCGACAGGATGGCCTCCCGCATATTGGGTATGGGCGATGTGCTTTCCTTAGTGGAAAAAGCGCAGCAGGTAGTAGATGAAGAAAAAAGCCGGGTCTTGGAAAAAAAATTGCGTGAACAGACCTTGACCTTGGAGGATTTTTTGGAGCAGTTGCAACAGATCAAACAAATGGGGCCTTTAGAAAATATTATGGGTATGATACCCGGATTTAACAAGGCAGCCAGGCAGTTTAAAAACATTTCACTTAGTGATAAACAGTTGGTAAAAACAGAAGCCATTATCAGCTCAATGACTAAAAAAGAACGACTTAGGCCGGAAATAATCAACAGTGGCAGAAGGCGCCGTATCGCCTCAGGCAGCGGTACGACCGTACAGGATGTCAACAGACTTCTGAAACAATTTGGGCAGATGAAAAAGATCTTAAAACAAGTTAGTTCCTTGGAAAAAGGAAAAATAAAACATAAGGGAATGTTCCCTTTTTAAAATCAAAGCAAGGGGTGTATTAAAATGGCTGTTCGTATTCGTCTAAAGAGAATGGGAGCTAAAAAAAAGCCTTTTTTCCGTATTGTTGTAGCTGATTCCCGTGCTCCCAGGGATGGAAGGTTTATTGAGGAAATAGGCTACTACAATCCTACTACTTCGCCGACAACAATAAAAATTGATGCAGAAAGGGCCCGGGAATGGATTTCAAAAGGTGCACAACCATCTGATACCGTTAAAACTTTGCTTAATAAAGCAGAGTTACAAAATGAAGAATAACAGCAGGGTATGGCCTCTTCCACCACTTTACAAACGTGAAACCACCTTGTAATATCTCAGAAAAACAACTGCGGTTAAGGAGGAGTAAAAAAAACAATGAAAGAACTTGTAGAATATATTGCCAAAGCACTGGTTGACTTTCCCGAACAAGTAGATGTGACGCAGGTGGAGGGAGAACGTTCTGTTATACTTGAACTCAAGGTTGCCTCAGAAGATATGGGCAAGGTCATTGGCAGACAGGGCCGTATTGCCAAAGCAATCAGAACAGTAGTAAATGCGGCCGCGGTAAAAGAAAATAAGCGGGTTATGGTAGAAATAATCCAATAGGGAGAAACCAAATGGTCTCTCAGATTACAACTATCGGAAAAATAATAGCTCCTTTTGGCATAAAAGGAGAGGTGAAGGTATTTCCTTATTCAGATTTTTTGGATCGTTGTTATCTTTTAAAAAAAGTCCAACTTAAAAGGGGAAGCATCCACCAATCCAAGAATGTCCAAAAGGCCTTCATACACAAAAATATCTGGATATTAAAATTTGAAGACTGCCATACCAGGGAAGATGCCCAAAAATTGAGAGGTTCGCTTGTTAACATACCTTCTTCCCAAAGAGTGCCGCTGCCTCCGGGAAGCTATTACATTGATCAACTTGTTGGCCTGGATGTATTTACTGTAGAAGGTAAAAAAATAGGCCAAATCCAAGACATACTTAAAACCGGCAGTAACGATGTTTATATAATAAACCCGGAGAGCGATGTCACTCAGAAAAAAAATAAGAAAGGCAACAAAGAAATTCTTATTCCTGCTTTAAAAAGCGTGGTTAAGGAAATAAATCTTAGGAAAGGCTATTTATTACTTGATCCTCCGGCGGGGCTCCTGGAAGATGTTTAAAATGTTTTTTTGAAAGTAAGCAAGACAAGGTGTGCGATACAGTGCTGATCAATATTGTTTCTGCTTTCCCCGGATTATTTCAGAGCGTCTTTGATGAAAGCATGATTAAAATAGCTCAGGAAAAAGATCTGGTTAGAATCAGGATTCACGATCTCCGGGATTTCTCTGATGATCGGCATCGCCGGGTTGATGACTACCCTTATGGCGGCGGTGCGGGCATGGTTATGAAACCGGAACCTTTTTTTAAAGCAGTGAAAACAATCCAAAAGAAATACCCGCCCAAAGGAAAAGTAATTCTTATGTCTCCCCAGGGGCTGCTGCTTACACAAAATAAGTTAAAGGAACTCAGCAAAGAAAAAAATATAATCTTACTTTGTGGTCATTATGAAGGTATAGATGAACGCGTAAGGAAATATCTAGTGGATGAAGAAATATCTATTGGAGACTATATTTTAACCGGAGGAGAAATACCGGCTATGGTAATAGCGGATGCGCTCATCCGCCTGATACCGGGTGTCTTAAATGTTTCGTCTCTGGAAGAAGAATCATTTTCTAAAGGCCTGTTGGAGTATCCCCAATTTACGCGGCCCCGCGAATACGAAGGAATGCATGTTCCGGAGATACTATTATCAGGAGATCACGAAAAAATCAGGAAATGGCGTGCTGAAAAGGCTTTTAAACGCACTTTGAAACGAAGGCCGGATCTTTTGCAAAATAAAAAAATTACAGGTAATACCTAATGTTATTGAAATGAAGAGGTATGATCTGGTATAATAAATAGACAAAAATGGTAATTTTATTATATTTTTCTCTTAGGGGGAAAGAATATGAACGAAGAACGCAGTCTTTCTTCAGAACTTGGAGCAATCCATATAGCCGATGAAGTGGTTTCGGTTATAGCCGGGCTGGCGGCCATAGAAATTGATGGAGTAGCAAGTATGAGTGGAGGCATCGTCGGAGGGCTTGCTGAAGCTTTGGGGCGCAAAAACCTGTCAAAGGGAGTAAAAGTTGAAGTTGGCAAAGAGGAAGCAGGGGTGGACCTGTCCTTAATTGTTCGTTTTGGATCGCGCATACCGGATGTAGCTTGGGCGGTTCAAGAAAATGTAAAAAAGGCGATCGAAAATATGACCGGTTTGAAAGTCGTACGTGTGAATGTTCATGTACAAGGAGTAAGCTTTCCACAACAAAAAAACGACGAAGAGGCAACAAAATAAGGGACACCGGAGATAAAGATCACATTATTCCCAAGCAGTAGTAATCTTGAGTGTGGGATGAGCGAGGCCGGCTTTTGCCAACCTATGCTCAATGTTGCAGGAAAGGAGATAAGTTTCTATGGGAGCCGGAAAGCGTTTCATACTTGCTGTCCTGGGTATTTTAGCTTTGTTATGTAGCGTGTTTCTAATTTTGGCTACTCTTGGTGTCCTTGATGGAACTGCACTTTTCTCTGTTTTTAAACTTTATCGCATTACGGGAAATTTGCAATACACAGTTTTAGGTTTTGTTATTTTGCTCATAGGCGTGATTCTTTTGGCTTTTTCTATGCAGTCAGCAGAAAGAAAAGAAGGGGGCACCATTGTCAGTTTTACAGAAATAGGAGAGGTGCGCATTTCTTTCAAAGCCATAGAAAACATGGTTCTGGCTGCTTCTCGAAAAGTAAAGGGTATCAGGGAGGTAAGTACGCGTATCAGCTACACCGAGCAAGGTTTGGTTATCTACCTGCGGATCAAGGTTCTCCCTGATATTGTTATTCCTGAACTGACAAGCAAATTGCAGGCTACTGTTAAAGATTATGTTGAGGAAATATGTGGATCGGGCGTGGCTGAAATAAAAATTTTGATTGAAGATATAGCACAGGAAATAATAAAGAAAAACGTTCGTTAAGGGTGTGAAATATTGAGAAATAACCTCTTAAAAATTCTTAACGAAAATCTCGGCAAGGTTTTAGGCGGTTTTTTAGGGCTGCTTGTGGCATTAATTATTGTGGCATTTGGCTTCTGGAAAGGGATCTTTATTATCATCTGTATTTTAGCCGGAATATTTATTGGTGCCAAAGCAGAAAAACATGAAGGTATGCAGGGCTTGCTTGACAAAATCCGCTTTTTTTGGGAACGATTTTAAAAGTATAAAACAACTTCAACAACCTCATAAAAGGGGTTTTTTATTTTTCAGATAACGAAAGGGTTTGATATTTTGAAAAGACGGTTCTCAAGGGAATGTGCTTTTAAGGCTCTTTTTATGATTGATCAGGGCAACAACAATCAGGAAGGAGCCTTAAATTATGTTTTGGAAAACACCGATCTTGCCTCGCGGGAACATTCTTATTGTACAAGTATTGTAGAAGGTGTCATGAGCAAAGAAAAAGAGCTCGACAAAATACTTTCCGACCATCTTGTTAACTGGCAATTTGCCAGAATAGCGGCTACTGTACGTAGCATATTGCGTCTTGCCCTTTATGAGATGCTCTATGATGAAAGTATTCCCCCGCTGGTTTCCATTAATGAGGCTATAGAGCTGGCTAAAAAATATCAGGGTCATGAGGCAGCACGTTTTGTTAACGGTATTTTGGACAAGATCAGAAAAAGCAGTGTAAAGGACGATTAATACAAAATGTTTTTTCTTGGAATAGATACTTCAAATTATGTTACTTCCATGGCTATCGTCGAAACTGGAGCAGATGGTGACCATAATTTGCTTTGGGAACAAAGGATAGGATTAAAGGTACCCAAAGGAAATAGAGGACTAAGGCAAAGCGAAGCTGTTTTTCAACATCTGAAAAATATGCCTTTGTTATGGGAGGAAGCGCTATCTAATTTGCCGGGACACAAATTGTGTGGTATCGCTGCTTCTGTTAAACCACGTAATATTGAAGATTCTTATATGCCCGTTTTTCAAATAGGAAAAAGTTTTGGGCAAAGTGCGGCCTTCCTGCTTGATGTTCCCTTTTATGGTTGTAGTCACCAAGATGGTCATATTGCAGCAGGAATTTGGTCCGCAAAATGTTTTGCTGAAAAATTTCTGGCGTTACACCTTTCCGGAGGCACTACGGAAATCTTACAGGTAGTTTTTTCAAAGGGAAAATTAGACATTGAGCTTTTAGGGGGGACCACTGATCTTAACGCTGGTCAATTTGTGGATCGGATCGGCGTAAAATTAGGCTTTTTTTTCCCAGCCGGCAAGGAATTGGAAAAACTCGCCGCCCAAAGTAAAAAAGGCGGTCTGATAGTCCCTGTTTCTGTCAAAGGCTATCACACCAGCTTTTCCGGCCCGACCACTTTTATAG
This sequence comes from Bacillota bacterium, assembly GCA_012798755.1. GTDB lineage: Bacteria > Bacillota > Dethiobacteria > DTU022 > UBA8154 > UBA9862. The sequence goes on along the minus strand of JAAZMP010000098.1, from coordinate 110,707 downwards.
AAAGAGCCCTTGACAAAGGGGCTGCTCCGGAGGAAGCAGCCAGGGGGGTAGAAACCTGTATAGCCCAGTCTTTCTTAAAAGTAACACGAAAAGCTTTTGAAGAAAAAAAAATACAAAATGTGTTGGTAACAGGAGGTGTTGCGGCAAACACGTATATTAAAAAATACCTTGCCGAGGGTTTGCCTTTTTTAAATTTCTTTTTTCCGGAACCTTCTTTTGTGGGGGACAATGCCGTTGGTGCTGCTTTGTTGGGGACCTGGGAGGCGATTTAATAGCAATTTTCTGAATTGGCGAATATTATCTCGCATGTGAAATTTAAAAGGATTTCTCTTCAATAATGGCGAAGTTTTAAGCGTTATTAGTTATTAAAAATATTACACAGATACAGGGGGAGGTAGGTTCTTGCATGTTCAAAATTGTTACAAAGAAAGTACTATCTGAAGTAAATAAACTTATGGAAGTTGAGGCACCGTTGGTGGCGCGAAAGGCAGAGCCGGGCCAGTTTATTATTCTGCGTGTTCACGAAAACGGGGAAAGAATTCCTCTCACCATAGCAGATAGCGACAAAGAAAAGGGCACAATCACTATTATTTATCAAGAAGTGGGCAAAACAACGAAAGAGTTGGGAACCCTGGAAGCAGGAGATCACCTGTGTGACTTTGTCGGACCCCTGGGAAAGGCCATGGAACTTCCTTCAGCCTCGGGTCGGGTTGTGGCAGTGGGAGGCGGAGTGGGTATTGCCCCTGTTTATCCCAAAGTGAAAGCATTGCATAATGCCGGTATGGAAGTCATTTCCATCATAGGGGCACAAACAGCTGATCTTTTGATCCTTGAGGATGAAATGCGTGCTGTTAGCAAGGAACTGCATGTATGTACAGATGATGGCACAAAAGGCCATCACGGTTTTGTAACAGATGTTCTGAAAAATATACTGGAAGAAAAAGGTAAAGAGATCGATGAAATTGTTGCTGTTGGTCCCCTGCCCATGATGCAGGCTGTTTCTAACCTGACCAAGTCTTATGATGTCAAGACCTTGGTTAGCTTAAACCCGATCATGGTAGATGGAACCGGAATGTGTGGTTGCTGCCGCGTTACGGTAGGCGGCGAAACAAAGTTTAGCTGTGTAGATGGCCCTGTATTTGATGCTCACCAAGTCGATTTTGAAGAACTGACAAGGCGTTCCCACACATATCTCGAAGAAGAAAAGATAGCCCTGGAAAATTTTGAACAAGAACGCATATCTGGAGGTGGAAATTAATGCCATTGGATAAGGAGCAAGTTAGACAGCTGCGGAGAATGAAAGAAAAGCACCCTATGCCTGAGCAAGATCCTAAGGAACGCATTAAAAATTTTGATGAAGTCCCTTTTGGATATGATGCCGAAACAGCAGTTAAAGAAGCAACGCGCTGTCTCCAGTGCAAGAAAGCTGAATGTGTGGAAGGGTGTCCTGTGGAAGTAGATATACCTGCATTTATTAAACTTATTGCAGAAAAAAAATTTGATGAAGGCATTAAAAAACTTAAAGAAAAAAACAACCTCCCGGCGGTTTGCGGAAGAGTTTGTCCCCAGGAAGCTCAGTGTGAAGCGTTTTGCATAAGGGGCAAAAGAGCGGAGCCTGTTGCTATAGGGAGGTTGGAACGCTTTTTAGCAGATTATGAACTGGAAAAGGGTGTAGAAACCCCACCCAGACCTAAATCAACAGGCAAACGTGTGGCCATTGTCGGCTCCGGCCCCGCAGGACTTACGGCAGCAGGTGATCTTGCCAGAATGGGTCATGAAGTAGTACTCTTTGAAGCTTTTCATGCCACCGGAGGGGTTCTCCGTTATGGGATCCCTGAATTCCGTTTGCCCAAGGAAAAGGTATTGCAGCGTGAGGTTGATTACATCGCCAGCCTGGGCGTGGAGATAAGAACAAACGTAGTTGTCGGAAAAACCATAACCGTAGACGAGCTGTTTGAAGAAGGATTCCAGGCTGTATTTATCGGTTCTGGTGCCGGGCTTCCCCAGTTCCAGGGCATACCGGGTGAAAACCTGAATGGGGTGTACTCAGCTAACGAATTTTTGACCAGAACCAACTTAATGAAAGCTTACTTGTTTCCGGACTGGGATACTCCTATCAAACTTGGCAAAAAAGTTGCTGTTGTCGGTGCTGGCAACGTGGCCATGGATTCCGCCCGTACTGCCTTACGATTGGGTGCTGAAGAAGTCCATATTGTTTACCGCCGTTCGGACAAAGAAATGCCGGCACGTGCCGAGGAAATTGAACATGCTAAAGAAGAGGGCGTAATCTTTAATTTATTGACCAACCCTGTGAAGATTTTTGGTGATGATGATGGTTGGGTAAAAGGGATGGAATGTATCAAAATGGAATTGGGTGAACCCGATGAATCCGGGCGTGCCCGTCCAATTCCCATTGAGGGTTCCGAATATGTTTTTGATGTGGAAACAGTAGTCATCGCTATTGGCAACAGCCCCAACCCGCTTATTCCACAAACTACTTCCGGTTTGGAACTTGGTTGGAAAAATACAATAAAAACAGACGAGGAGGGGGCAACCTCCCGAAAAGGAATTTTTGCCGGCGGTGATATCGTCACGGGAGCAGCAACAGTTATTTTGGCCATGGGAGCAGGGAAGAAAGCTGCTAGGGCCATGGATCGCTACCTGCAAACATTATAACGTACAGGCGCTGCTGATTTATATAATATACCAGTAAGTATTTTAAAAATATAATTGGTTGAATGACTGACTATTTGTTTTAAGTTTATTAATGGTGTTTATATTTGTTTATATTCATTAAGGTTTCTTGTTTTTGCTTTTGGCTATGTTCAGCGTAAGTTTTTTGTATACCAAAAAATCAAGGAGGTAACCACATGGCAGCAAAAGTTATTTCTGGTAATGAAGTGGCAGCAGAAATCAGAGCGGAACTAAAAACCAGGGTTGCAGAACTAAAGGAAAAGGGCATCGTCCCGGGTTTGGGAGTTGTTCTTGTTGGGGAAGATCCGGCTTCAATATCTTATGTAACAAGCAAAGCAAAAGGTTCTAAGGAAATTGGCATGTTTGAAGAAACGATCCGTTTGCCGGAAGATGTGCCGGAGGATGAAGTACTTAAGGTTATTGATAACTTAAACAAGGATCCCAAATATAGTGGCATTTTAGTTCAACTTCCCCTACCGGATCACATTAGTGTAGAAAACGTTATCAGCTATATTTCTCCGGAAAAAGACGTAGATGGTTTCCATCCAGTCAACTTGGGCAAACTTTTAAGGGGGGAACCCTGCCCCTTACCCTGCACTCCTCATGGTGTACAGCAACTTTTAGTTCGTTCCGGCAATGATCCCTCGGGAAAAAATGTTGTTATTTGTGGCCGCAGCAATATCGTGGGCAAACCGCTGGCGGCAATCTTGATGCAAAAGGCTGAAGGTGCTAACGCTGTAGTGACGGTAGTGCACACCGGAGCTATAGACATTGCCTATTACACAAAGCAGGCGGATATCTTAGTAGCGGCTATGGGCAGGCCGGAAGCAATCACGGCGGACATGGTAAGAGAAGGTGCTGTAGTTGTTGATGTCGGTGTTAACAGAGTTCCTGATTCCTCCAGAAAAAGAGGATACCGCTTGGCCGGGGATGTAGATTATGAACCGGTTGCTGAAAAAGCTTCGTTTATTACCCCTGTTCCCGGTGGTGTAGGCCCGATGACGGTTACTATGCTTCTTCATAATACTGTTGAATCTGCGATCAGGCTCAGCGAAAAATAGAAATACCGCGGCACATAGCTGCTAAGCTTGCCTATTTTGAAACAGGCTTGTTCAAGCTTGGTTATTAAGTGAGTATAGTTTTTTTAAATTGATACAGGGGACAAACCTAACTTTTTTAGGCGGGAAGGAATGTCCCCTGGAATATTCTCGTAAGGGGTTAACATTTTGTTTTTAAAAATAGGCTGCCGACGAAGAAGATGTTTTTAATATGAAAAATTTTAGTATCTATACCGTATCTCAAGCCAATCATTATTTAAAAAATCTGTTGTTAAAGGATAGTGTTCTTCAGGATATCTTTGTGCTGGGCGAGATATCTAACTTTAAGTTGCACAAACCTTCCGGCCATATGTATTTTACCTTGAAAGACGAAGGCAGTATAATACGTTGCGTTTTCTTCCTTAGCAGAAACAGAGAGTCCAAATTTGTCCCTGCTGAGGGAATGAGCGTAGTAGCTAGGGGGAATATATCGCTTTATGAACGCAGCGGGAACTACCAGCTTTATGTAAAGGAAATAAAACCGGAAGGCGTAGGAGATCTTTATTATGCTTTTGAACAATTAAAAGAAAAGCTAAAATCCCAAGGTCTTTTTGCTGTTGAACACAAAAAAACCTTGCCTGCAATTCCCCGGTGTATTGGGTTGATCACCTCTCCATCCGGGGCAGCCATAAAAGACTTTATAACGGCCATAGAAAGAAGATTCCCAAATGTCCACGTACTCATTTGCCCTGTAGCAGTGCAAGGCAAGGAAGCATCTGTGCAGATTACCGATGCCCTTAAAAAGATGGACAGGTTGAAATCTGTTGATGTTGTGGTAATTACCAGAGGAGGAGGTTCCCTGGAAGAGCTATGGCCTTTTAACGATGAAAATCTAGCCAGGGCTATCTTTGAAATGGAAACCCCTGTCGTTAGTGCGGTAGGTCATGAAACGGATTTTACCATTGCGGATTTTGTTGCTGATCGAAGGGCTTCCACACCCACTGCTGCGGCAGAAATGATCACGCCAGAAAGGGATGAATTGCTGCGATATCTGAAAGTACAAGAACGGCGCCTCAAAAATTTTTTGAAAACCAGGTTGCAACAAAAGAAACTTGTTTTGGATAATTTTTCGCGTTCCCTTTCTATCTACCATCCCCGGGACAAAATTAACCAGGGGTATCAACAGATCGATGAAATTTGGCAACGGTTAAGCCGTAATTTTAGTTATAACTTAAAATTAAAAGAAAGCCTTCTTGGTAACATCGAGGAAAAATTACAGGTTTTAAGCCCTTTAAAAATTATGAGCAGGGGATATGCTTTTGTTACCGATGAAAAAGACGGGATCATCGGCAGCGCTAATTGTCTAAAAGAAGAACAGGAAATCAACGTAATTTTTCATGATGGTGAAGCAGCTTGCCGGGTTAAGAAAATCAAAAAGAAACACTTGACGGCCGACGAAAAGAGGATTTAAATATGTCTGAAAAAGATATTTCTAAGTTGCCTTTCGAAGAGGCATTAAAAAAATTGACAATGATAATCGAAAAAATGGAAAAGGAAGAACCTTCGCTGGAGGAGTCATTACACCACTTTGAAGAGGGTATGAAGCTTACACACCACTGCCGCAAATTGTTGACAGAGGCGGAGCACAAGGTGGAAATGATTCTAGAAGACGGGAAATATCTTGAACTTAAGGAAATGGGGGAGGCCTAACTTCTACTAAGACCTACAGGAGGGTCGTATGAACATCAATGAGGCGTTGTCTGAAAAAAGGGCTCTTATAGATCGTGCCCTAAATCACTACCTGCCTGCCAAAGAAAAATACCCACAGAATATTCACAGCGCGATGCGTTACAGCGTATTTGCCGGAGGTAAGCGAATACGTCCTCTTTTGGCCTTGTTGACGGCAGAAATCTTTACTTCTGATTGGAAAAAAGCTTTACCGGCAGCTTGTGCTTTGGAATTAATCCACACATATTCTCTTATCCATGATGATTTGCCGGCTATGGATGACGATGACTATCGGAGGGGTCGTCTATCTTCTCATAAAGTATTCGGTGAAGGGATTGCTATATTGGCAGGCGATGCACTTTTGACCATGGCTTTTGAACTTTTAACAGATCAGAACAACAAGTACAGTAGTTTTGACAATTCTTACTGGCAGGAAGTGGATTGCCAAACGAAACTCAACGTCATTTTTGAAATTGCCGGATCCGCCGGTGTAAAAGGTATGGTAGGTGGCCAGACAGCCGATCTTAATACCGAAGGAAAATGCATCAGTAAGGAAACGCTAAAATATATTGATACACATAAAACAGGAGCATTGATCGTTGCTTCGGTTCGCGCCGGCGCATTAATTGCTGCAACAACTGTGCAAGAACTGGAAACGATCACTGCTTACGGCCATCTGTTGGGCCAAGCATTTCAAATCGTTGATGATCTTTTGGATGTGGAGGGCGATGAGGAAAAAATGGGCAAGGCTACGGGTGCGGATGCTAAGAGGAATAAGGCCACCTTTGTCTCACTTTATGGTATTGCTGAAACAAAGAAGGCCAGGGATCGGCTTTATAGCGAGGCCATAAAAAAGTTAGAAGGTTTTGGGGAAAGGGGTTCTCGTCTAAAAGAATTCACCGGTTTTATTTTTTACAGAGATTTTTAGGTGCACGTGGAATAAAGATGCCTTGCCTTTCAGATATTGAGTTAAAAATCGGAATATGCTATAATTTATGCGGGACGTAGGTGGTGCAGTATCCTAGTTGGCACAAGCGCTTTTGAAAACGGGGCTAAAAATCCGTTAAAGGCACATCGATGAAGTTCCTGGTGCTGGCTGCCGAAGCCCAGTCGGGGGTTGGTGCTGGGAGTTAAGAGGGATGGGGCGATCTACAAAGGCATGTAGGCGTTGACCCTGCCTTCGTGGAGACCTAAGTTGGTGACGCATTGCTTAATGGCAAAAGGTTACGGCTTAGGAAAGGAACCTGTGTGCGGCCAAATCTGTGCACAGTGTAGCCTGCCTTGAGTGGTTCTGGGGGAGAAAGGCTTAGGCCTATAGGAAACCAGCACTGCAAAAGAGGATAGGAAGCGATATTGTGTCATAGGGGAAAACTCCTAGGCTGTTCCCACCGAAGGGAGACTCTGTGGGGATTAAAGTGTGGTCTGAGTGGTAATCCAGCCTTGCCGGTGGCAACACGGCAGAAATATCCTTAAAAGGAAACTGCCTGCCTGGCGACAGATAGGTGGATATTTGGGAAATCCTGCTGGACCTTAAGCCGCAAAGTTTACTCATGGAGTTACCACCTATGTCTTTTTTGTTCTTCAAGAGGTGTCTAAAGCTTGAAGCATAATAAACAGGCCAAAAGAAACCGAAAAACATCATGGACGATTTTTATCAGCCTTTGGACTTTTTTTTTGGCTGTTGTTTTCACTTGGATGTCGCGTTTATTATTGTACAATTTACGCTCAGTAATTATATCAGTCATCCTTTTAATTCTTATTATATTGATTGGTATCATCTTTGACTTGATTGGTACAGCAGTAACAGCCGCGGAAGAAAAACCTTTCCATGCTAAAGCTTCCAAGAAAATCTACGGCGCCAAGACAGGCATCTATTTAGTTAGGCACGCAGATCAAGTCGCCAGCTTTTGCAATGATGTGATCGGTGATATAAGTGGTATAGTCAGCGGAGTAATAATGACGGTAATTATTATCAATTTGTCTTTAAGATCACCCGGGATAAATGAAATATATTTTACCATCCTGGCAGCCGGAACTATTTCAGCTGTAACGGTGGGAGGCAAAGCTGCAGGAAAATCCCTGGCGATCAACAAGCCTACGGATGTGGTTTTTTTCGTAGCGCGCCTTTTGGCCACTTTGGAAAAGATTTGCTTTTGGAAAAAAAACCGCGGTTAACTTTAACTATTTGGTTTTATCCTAATTTATGGTTTATCAGTATTTGGCATGGACAGGCTGGAACCACCTGGAGAGTGATAATCCTTGGGTACTTTACTGAAAACAATCAGCAGCCCGGCAGATTTAAAACAGTTGAAAATTAAAGACTTGGAATTACTTGCCGGTGAAATTAGAAATTATATTATCGAAATAATCTCTAAAAGAGGGGGCCATCTTGCTTCCAGTTTAGGTGTCGTGGAACTTACTTTGGCTCTCCATTTTGTTTTTGATGCTCCACACGATAAGATTGTTTGGGATGTTGGCCATCAATGCTATGCCCACAAAATCCTAACCGGGCGTAGGGAACAGTTTGAAAAAATTCGTTCTTATAAAGGGATCAGCGGTTTCCCTAAAAGAACTGAAAGCATGTATGATGTTTTTAGCGTGGGGCATAGCAGTACTTCCCTTTCAGCGTCCCTTGGTATTGCCTTGGCCCGGGACTTGCGAAAAGATGATTTTTCTGTGGTTAACGTTATTGGGGATGGTGCTATGACAGCTGGCATGGCTTTTGAGGCCCTTAACAATGCTGGTGAAATTAAAACGAATTTAATTGTTGTTTTAAACGACAATGAAATGTCCATCGATCAAAACGTGGGAGGACTGACTTCTTATCTGGCAAAACTACGTACCGATCCTAAATATTTTCGTTTAAAAGAAGATCTGGAACAAGTTTTAGAAAAAATACCTACTATCGGTCGAGCCATGTTGCGCTCGGCAGAACGCCTAAAGGGCAGTGTAAAATACCTTCTTGTTCCGGGGATGCTTTTTGAGGAGCTGGGTTTTACCTATTTAGGGCCGATTGATGGCCATTCTATCCCCAAGATGACAGAACTGTTTCGCGAGGCTAAGGGTGTCAAAGGCCCCGTATTGATTCATGTTGTTACTAAAAAAGGTAAAGGCTATAAGTACGCCGAAAAGGAACCCCAGCTTTTTCACGGTGTGGGACCTTTTAACAAAGACACAGGTAAACTGCTTTCTTCAAACAACAAAAACCCCAGTTACAGCGAGGTATTTGGCACTGCAGTTGAAAACCTGGCCCAAAAAGACGAGTCTATTGTGGCTATTACAGCAGCAATGGCTGGGGGAACAGGCCTGGAGGGTTTTGCTAGAAGATGGCCCGAACGCTTTTTTGATGTAGGAATTGCTGAACAACATGCCGTAACCATGGCTGCCGGTTTTGCTACGGAGGGATTTAAACCTGTTGTTGCAATCTATAGCACGTTTTTACAAAGAGCCTATGATCAGATTTTGCATGATGTCTGTTTACAAGGCTTACCTGTGGTGTTTTCCATAGACAGAGCGGGTGCAGTGGGGGAAGACGGTGAAACACACAATGGACTTTTTGATTTTGCTTATTTACGCCATTTGCCGAAGATAATCCTTATGGCGCCACGTAACGGGCAAGAGCTTGCTTCAGCGTTAAAAACGGCTTTGGCTCAAAATGGCCCTGTAGCTATCAGGTACCCCCGGGGAAAAACCGAGGATTCTCTGCCGGAAAAAGCCTATGAACTTGCCATAGGCAAGGGAGAACTTATGCGTGAAGGCAACGATCTTTTGATTTTGGCAGCAGGTTCCATGGTTCAGCCGGCTCTTCAGGCACATGGGTTGCTTTTAAAAAAAGGCATCAGAAGCTGTGTAATTAATCCACGTTTTATTAAGCCACTGGATAGAAAAATGCTCTGTCATTGGATCAAAAAGTGTCAGAAGGTACTAACCGTGGAAGATCACGTTTTGTGCGGGGGTTTGGGCAGCGCAGTTCTGGAAATGCTTGAAGAAGAAGGCGAATTAAAAAACGTGCAATTTAAACGTCTTGGGTTTCCCGGACCTTTTACCGGTTTGGGTAGCAGGGAGGAGATATTACATTTGTACAACCTTTCTGGAGAAGGAATTGCACAAGAAGCGTTGAAAATTTGCCAAGCCAAAGAAAAGGTGCATGTAAGTGAACGGTGATAAAAAGAGTAAGCAGCGTCTTGATGTTTTATTGGTAAAAAACAAACTGATAGCCACGCGAAGCAGAGCCAAAACGGAAATAATGGCCGGGAATGTTTATGTCAACGGAGTATTGAAAGATAAGCCGGGCGAAATGTTTTCTCCGGATGTTAACGTTAAACTTTCAGCGATCAAAAATCCTTATGTCAGCAGGGGCGGCTTGAAGTTAAAACATGCAATTAAAGAATTTGCCCTTGATCTGACGGGGAAGATTGTGCTTGATATTGGAGCTTCCACAGGAGGTTTTACCCATTGTGCGCTGGAACACGGTGCTACAAAGGTTTATGCCTTGGATGTAGGCTACGGTCAGCTGGCTTGGGAACTGCGAAATGATGCCCGGGTTGTAACTATGGAACGTACAAACGTTCGTTATATCAAAAGGGAAGATTTTCCTGAACAACCTCATCTGGCTACGATAGATGTTTCTTTTATTTCTCTTTCCAAGGTTCTTCCAGTTGTGGCTTCTTTGGATATCTGCGAGGTTGTCTGCCTGGTAAAGCCACAGTTCGAGGCTTTGCCTGCTCAAGTTGGTAAAAAAGGTGTGGTTAAAGACAAAAATGTGCATGAAAAGGTATTAACCAATGTAGCCAAAGTTGCCCTAGACCTGTTTTATGCAATCAAAGGATCAACTTATTCTCCTTTGAAGGGGCCCCAGGGAAACATCGAATATTTTTTATATCTAACTAAGCAAAACGCAATAGAAAAATGTAAACTGTCCAAAATATCTATAAAAGATGTGATCAGTCGTGCCCATTCATCTCTAAGATAAGGGGGATCAATTTGTTCAAAGGAATTGGAGTGGTTCCCAACTGGCAAAAAGAAAATATTGATGGGGTAATCGAAGAAATTAAGTCATTTTTCGATGCTTATGATGTGCCCATATATGTTGCTCCTGAAAAGGAGCCCCTTTTGCACCTTGCTTCGCCGGTAAAAGAAATACAAAAATGGCCCCAAAAAGTAGACCTTGTTATCGTTCTAGGCGGTGATGGAACGTTTTTGAGAGTATCTCGGGAACTTGCCTATACCAACATTCCTATTTTGGGAATTAATTTGGGCCACAAAGGGTTCCTGGCTGAGATCGAAGTTGATCAGTTGGCTGTTTCCCTGCAAAAATTGATCGATAAAGATTATAAATTGGGAAAACGAATGATGCTTTACACAGAAGTGCTAAGAGAAGGGAAAAATTTCGCCTCCTCAATTTCCTTAAATGATGTTATCATCTCCAGGGGTCCTTTTTCCAGGATTATCAATTTGGATACCTATATAAATGATGACTTTTTGGAAACTTATCCCGGCGATGGCGTCATTATTGCCAGCCCCACGGGTTCTACCGGTTATTCCCTTTCGGCAGGGGGCCCTGTTGTCAATCCGGATCTGAACCTTCTTTTGATAACACCGATCTGTCCCCATCTTCTTTACCAGCGTTCTGTTGTTGTTAATGAGGAAGACATGGTTACGGTCATGGTAACTACAAAAAAAGCCGACATTTTTCTGACGTTAGATGGCCAGGAAGGCTTTGCCTTAAACTATAACGATTGTATTAAAGTAAAAAGAGCCGAGTGTGTGACCAAAGTTATAATTTTTCCTGAAAGTAACTTTTATAAATTGTTACATGATAAATTAATATAAAAACGATTGTGACGCAGTTAACAAGGGGCTTGATTTTTATACCCTTTTTTCGGGTAAGGGAAATGGAATACATAGATTTATCCCCGGTTTCTTTTCCATATCAATGTCTTTTTGATTTAAAGATTAAGGTTTATCGATTTTGTGGGGGTGCTTTTGGTTGTTGTCCTATCTGCATATGCAGAATTTTGCCCTGATTGATGATTTATCTTTGGAATTGTTTCCCGGTATGAATGTTTTAACCGGTGAAACAGGCGCAGGTAAATCCATACTTATCGGAGCTATAAATCTTATTATTGGGGAAAGAGCTTCTAGTGAACAGGTTAGAACCGGTTCAAAACAAGCGCTTATAGAGGCAGTTTTTTCTGTTTCGCCGGGCTACAGGCAGTTGCAGTCGATTATGGAGGCAAATGGCCTTGATTTCCAGGATGAACTGATAATCTCCAGGGAAATTACCCGTAATGGCCGTAATATTTGCCGTGTAAACGGGAGGATTGTTACCCTGGGAACACTTAAGGAATTAGGATCTGTTCTCGTTGATCTTCATGGTCAGTACAGCCATCAATCTCTTTTGAAAACGGAGCAGCATCTTTTTTTGCTGGATGAATTTGGTGATGAAGAACTACTCAAAGAAAAAAGACACCTTGCGAAGCTTTTTGACAGATGGGAAAAAATCAGGCAAAAATTGAAATCATTGGGTGTATCTCCTCAAGAAAGAGCCAGACAGTTGGAGCTGCTCCGCTACCAAAGAGACGAGATCACCGGGGCTGCTTTGAGTTCGGATGAGGAAAAAGATCTTCTCCAAAGACAATTACTTTTAAACAACATGGAAAAACTTCTTTCCATGGCCAACAAGGCTTATGGCGAAATATACAGTAGTCCAAAAGCTGCCCGGGATTCAGCCTATGATAAAATAAACAGTGTAAAAGAGGAAATGTCTTCTTTACTCAAAATTGACGACAAACTGGCTCCCTTTATCGCTGTTTTGGGAGAAGTAAGTTCAAACCTTTCGGAACTTAGCCATGAACTTTATGACTACATGGACAACCTTACTTATTTCCCCGAGGAAATGAAAGAAATAGAAAATCGACTGGAGCTCTATCGTCATCTAAAAAGAAAATATGGTACTACCGTAGAAGAAATTCTCCGTTTTGCAGAAAAATGCCAGGAAGAAATTGCATACTTGGAAAATAGCGAGGAAGAAGCCCTGAAATTGGAGGAAAAATCGAAAAAACTCTGGCAAAACATTGAACGATGTGCTAATCTTTTGACTGAAAAAAGACATGTAACAGCCCAGGCATTAGCCAAACTGGTAAAAAATGATTTGGAAGAGCTAGGCATGGAAAATGCAAGCTTTGACGTTAATTTTATAAAAAAGGAAACACCTTCCCGTCGCGGAAACGAGGAAATAGAATTTTTATTTTCTGCAAACCCGGGTGAACCACTAAAACCTTTGGTTCGCATTATCTCTGCCGGCGAAATGGCCCGGGTAATGCTGTCATTAAAAAGCATACTGGCAGAACAGGATTATGTTCCCACATTAATATTTGATGAAATTGACAGTGGGATTGGTGGCAAAACAATTTTAAAAGTTGCAGAAAAGATGGCTTACTTGAGTAAAAAGCACCAGGTGATCTGTGTCACACACAGTCCTCAATTGGCCAGCGTAGCGGATCACCAGTATTACATTTTTAAAGACGTATCAGAAGGGCGTACAATAACTGATGTTAAATACCTTGAAGGAGAAAAACGAATCATGGAAATTGCCCGGATGCTAAATGGCGGAACAGCAAGTGAAATTACCAAAAAACATGCCGCAGAACTTCTAAAAAAACGTTTAAACGTAAAATAAATCAGTTATACATGGCATACGATAGCATTTAAAAAAGATGATAACCTGATCAGCTTTACGCATGCTACTCCTTTTTCAATGGCATCATCGGAAAAACGAATAGCGCGGCGCTTTCGCAATGCTTTTCCGGGATAGCATTTTTAGGATACCTATAAGCAATTTCATTAAATCATACAAAGCGGAAAAAATCCGGCTTTTTTTTATTTGCGACTGCTTAGGGTAAACACAAACAGTATCCGGTAAACGCTGGGGTATCCAAAAAACTACAGCATTAAAAATGTTTTATCCCTTTGAACATAGGTAACCCTTAAAGCCTACTACCGGTGCTCAAGGTAGATGGCTGCCGCCACCTAGGATGATAGCTTTAATAGCATGTCGCCTTGCACATAAGCAAGCAGTTATCTTTATTTTATCCCAATATTATTTTTACAATTATATAGATCAATAAGGCATAAAAAAATCTCTCAGAGGCAATTTAAAGTTGCTCTTAAAAATTTTCATGCCCTTGGGAGGTTATATATTCATGCGCAATTACAGTAGGAACAGAAACATATTTTTCCTCTTGGTGGCTTTTATATTACTATTTGCTGTTTTGCTTTACTTTCAAATAAATGCCGGTTTCGATAAAAACCTTCGTCTTTTTGAAGGGGACGAACAAAACTTTGATCTAAAGTTCCCCTTAAATCTTTATATCAGGGCTGACAAGGAAGGCATTTTAAATCTTAACGGTAACCCTATAAATTGCGATGAATATAATCGTTTGGCTTTCCAGAAAGGTATTTCCCTTCAGGGTTTGAGTAAAGGCAGTGTAAATCTGGAGTTAAGCCTTTTTAAAGGCCTAATACCAATAAGGCAGCTTACCGTTGATGTTTTACCGGAAATGCGTTTAATTCCGGGTGGCCATTCTATCGGCATAAAACTTCATGAAAAAGGTGTAATCGTTGCAGGGTATTTTTATCTTGAAAAAGGGAAAGGGTTTTTTTCACCTGCTGAAGAAAGTGGTGTGTTAATCGGTGATGTCGTTGCAGCCATCAACGAACAAAAAATCAGGGATATCGACACGGCTGCGGAAATCATCAAAACTGAATCCGGAAAAGGGCCCCTAATTTTTACTGTAAACAGAAACGGTGAAGTACTTAAGATAAAGATAACACCTTATTTGTGCCCTAACAGCCATGAAAAAAGAATAGGATTATATATCAGGGATACGGCTGCAGGAGTAGGCACCTTGACTTTTTTCGATAATGAAAAGAAATGTTATGGAGCTTTGGGGCATATCATCACGGATATTGATACAAATAAAGCGTTGGAGATCAATGAAGGTCTCATTGTAAGGGCTGATATCATCAATGTTAAAATAGCTGAAAGGGGACAACCGGGAGAAAAAGCAGGTATTTTCAGAACGGGAAAAGATATACTGGGAACAATCAATAAAAACACGAATTTTGGCATCTACGGCAGGATCAGAAATATCGAAAAATGTGCTACGCCCTATCCGGATGCCATTCCTTTAGGCCTGGCTTTTCAGGTTGAAACAGGACCCGCGGAAATTCTTACGGTAATTGAAGGAAACACGATTCAAAGTTTTAAGATCGAAATAGAAAAAATCACCAATCAGAACAAACCTGTTGATAAAGGGATGATTATAAGGGTTGTAGATGAAAATTTGCTAAGAATCACCGGAGGCATTATACAAGGGATGAGCGGTAGCCCCATCATTCAAAATGGCCGCCTTGTGGGAGCGGTAACGCATGTGTTTGTAAATGATCCCACCAGAGGATACGGAATTTATGCTGAGTGGATGGTAAAAGAAATGGAACTAATTTCCGGCTTTTTAAAAACATAATTCACATAGTTGTAACTATTTTAAATTATATTTTATAAAAAAGAAGGAATTACTTACCAATTGTCGAATAATTATAAGGTGAATACCTAACAAAGGGAGGCTTTTTTTAAAATGCTGAACATCTTGGTGGCTGATGACAATCGCGAATTTAATGAATTATTAACTGAGTATCTAAGTAAAGAAGAGGATCTGGAGGTGGTTGGAAATGCTTATAACGGTAAGGAAACTCTTGAGCTGATAAAATCAAAACAACCTGATATTGTCCTTTTAGATATTATCATGCCTCATCTCGATGGAATTGGGGTTTTGGAAGAACTTAATAGAATGGATTTGTCTCCAAAACCGAAAATAATCATGTTGACAGCTTTTGGACACGAAAATATTACCCAAAAAGCTGTAGAATTAGGTGCTTCCTATTATATTTTAAAACCTTTTAATTTGGAAATTCTTGCTGAAAGGATTCGTCAGCTGGGTAAAGTTCAGGTTCCAAGTCAGAAGGTGGCATCATCTTATATAATAAAAAGCGCTCCCGTAAAAAAGGAAAATGAAGATTACATAGAAGAAATTACGCAAATAATCCACGAAGTCGGGGTTCCTGCTCATATAAAAGGATATCTTTATTTGCGAGAAGCAATCTCCATGGTTGCGAAAGAGATCGAACTTTTAGGGGCAGTCACTAAAGTACTTTATCCCCGGATTGCGGATATATATGATACTACCCCCAGCAGGGTGGAAAGAGCCATTCGTCATGCCATAGAAGTGGCTTGGTCCAGAAATAACATTGAGGTCATTAAAAAATTTTTTGGTTACACAATCAATACCGAAAAAGGGAAACCAACGAATTCCGAATTTATTGCTCTTGTTGCAGATCGCATTCGCCTGAAAAACAGAAAATATGAATATAAAACTCCTTAAAAAAATAACTATTGCATAAAAAACATAATAAATGGTTAAATTTTATATAATATACGTGCAATATCTTAGTATTGGCTAAAAAAAGGCGTTAACGCCTTTTTTTATTTGCAATATTTATTTGCAAATTTATACATACTAATAAAGAAAGCGATCTATTTTGTCCTAAATAGAAACTTATTTTTTAAGAACAGAGGGTATGTTAATGAACAGAAGCCTTATTGGCCCCATCAAAAAAGATTGGAAAACAAAACATCTTTGCAAAAGGTTGGAAAAAGGCGATATAGCTCTTATTGCACACAAGGATCTCGATGAATTGGCTGCACAAGATCTCGTGGAAAAAGGTGTTCAAGCAGTAATAAATACCCATAATACCTTTAGTGGAGATTATCCGGCCAGGGGCGCTAAGTACTTATTGAATAAAGGTGTTTTTCTTTTAGATAAGGTAGGGGAAGAGATATTTTCCAGAGTGACAGAGGGAAGCATTATAACTATTGCCGGGAAAAACATTTTTTTAAACGGTGAAAAACTTGCGGAAGGAAGGGTTTTGGAAAATACACTGTTAAAAAAATATTTTTCCCTTGCGGAAAAGAATATTAAGCAGCAGTTGGATTTGTTTGTACAAAATACTTTGGAATATGCCCGGAAAGAAAAAGATCTAATTTTGGGCCATCTTAAAATACCCGAAATAAACACCATATTATCCGGCAAACACGCATTAATTGTGGTCAGAGGGAAAAATTATAAAAAAGACTTATGGACAATACGTTCGTACATTAAAGAAATAAAGCCTGTGCTCATTGGCGTTGACGGTGGGGGCGATGCCCTTTGTGAATTGGGTTTTAAGCCCCATATAATAATAGGTGATATGGACAGTGTAGGAGACAGCACTTTAAGAAAAGCGGATGAGATCATCGTTCATGCTTACCCTGACGGCACTGCGCCTGGCATGGAACGTATAACAAAGCTTGGGCTTAAGGCAAGCATAATACCGGCACCCGGAACCAGCGAAGATCTTGCACTTTTGGTAGCTTATAAGCAAAAGGCGGAACTAATTGTGGCTGTAGGTACACATTCCCATATGATCGATTTTCTGGAAAAAGGCCGTAAAGGGATGGCCTCTACTTTTCTGGTACGTTTAAAAGTAGGTGCAAAGTTGGTAGATGCCAAGGGGTTGGCGCATTTGTATCAAAGCGGTGTAAGGTGGCGGTATCTATCTATTTTGTTTGTTGCCGCGCTTTTACCGGTAGTTGTTTTAGCCGCACTATCTCCTCTTGTACGACACTTTTTCTACCTCCTTTCATGGAGGTTTGGTCTCCGTTAAAAAAATTTAATAAAAGGATTAAAACAGAAAAGGATTAAAACAGAAATGGATCAGCAACAAAATCGTATCATTTCTTTGGCTGCCGTTTTTCTGGCTTTGGGAATTGGAATTTTGATTGGGGCTTCTATGGGGGAAAAAGCCCTTGTTTTACATCAAATTGCCTTTATTGAAGAGCTAAAAAATGAAATTTCATGCCACAAGAATCAAATTGAGGCTCAGTATCATTCTTTTTCACGATTGCAAGAGGAACTTGCTGTCTGGGAATCGCTGGAGAAAAAATATTTGGACCCCCTATTATTGGAAAATAAGTTAAAAGGTACAAATTTAAAAGTTGTTACTCAAGAATATGTAGAAAAGGAACTGGTGGTTTTTTTAGAAAAAAGTGGATGTTCTTTTCTTACTTTTGTTTTTACGGAAGCAAGTTCTTTTGAGGAACCGTTTATGGTATCTGATGATACCGAAATAATTATAGTATCGGGTTATCCGGATAATTTTTTAGCAGCTTCACTGGAAAATTTAAAAAGGCAGGGCAAACTAATTATTGTTGTTGCAAATGAAGATAACACTTTGAATGTAACAAGTGCCGGTGTTTCTTTCCCCATAATCTATAATATTGATAAATTCTACAGCAAAATTAAACTTCTGGAATTAATACTGGAATACGATGTTCAGGAGGTTGAAGAATAAATTTATGACAGTGTCGGCAATTATTCCCGCTTATAATGAAGAGGGGTGGGTGGGAAAAACGGTGCAGGCTCTTCATAAACTGAAAGAAGTAAAAGAAGTAATTGTAATAGACGACGGTTCTACAGACAACACCTTTTCGGAAGCCTTGGATGCGGGAGCCATTGTGTATCGTATCCCTGTTAACAAAGGCAAAAGCCGGGCATTGCGTGAAGGGGTAAAGCTGGCAAGAGGTGATTTTATAGCTTTTGTAGATGCGGATTTGAAAAATACAGCCGTCATGTTTCGTGAACTGATCTCTTGCGTTTTAGCAGACCAGGCCGATATGGCTATAGCCTCGTTTAGTTCTACAAAAAAAGCAGGATTGGGGCTGGTAAAATTACTTGCCTATTGGGGAATTTTGTACCACACAGGAAAAAAAATGACAGCCCCTCTTTCGGGTCAACGCGTCATGAAACGTTTTCTTTGGGAATCCATAAATTTTTATGCCGAAGGATTCGCCGCGGAGGTGAGTTTAACTATTGAAAGCCTAAAAAAAGGGTTCCGGATAAAAGAAATCCCCCTAAATATGAAACATCGTTTCAGGGGAAATGATTACAGCGCTTTTTTGCATAGGGGAGAACAATTTTGTGATATCCTAAAATTTTTATTTTCGGCCGGACCATAGAAGTAATCTTCAAGGAGGTACATTGCGATAGCAGATGATCTTGTTTTATCTTTGACGATGGTGCTGGTCCCGGTGGCAGTGGCACACTTTTTAGTTCCTATTTTTATTAAAAAAGAAAGGAATGTAGCCATAAATTTCCAGGGCAAGAATATAAAAACATCAGGGGGCATAATATTATTTGCAGCTTTTTGTGCTGCCCAGCCGATGTATTTATTTTACAGAGAAACAGAGCCTTTCCCCCATGGGTTGATGATTATCTACCTTGGCGTAATTACCATGTTGGGTTTGGCGGATGATCTTTGGGGCGACAGCAAATGTAAGGGCTTTCGGGGACATCTAGGGAAATTTTGGGCAAAAGGGAAGATTTCTACGGGGTTATGCAAAGCTGCCGGCGGGTTTTTTTGCGGAATATCAATTTCTTTTTTGGCAGGGGGGGGAGGCTGGACGGAATGCCTCTTAAAAGGGACGTTTTTAGCGCTTTTCTCCAATTTTTTTAATTTCCTTGATACCAGGCCGGTTCGGGCATCCGGAATGTTTTTAATTTTTTCTTTGGTTTTTATGATTTTTTTTAAGGAAATATGTTTTACTTTGTTTCCACTTTGGGGGGTTTTGTATACTTACCTTTTTTGGGAACTTAATGCTAAAGTTATGCTTGGAGATGCGGGGGCTTATTTTCTAGGAGGGGCGCTCGGCTTTCCCCTCATTTTTAGGTTCACAACAGTTTGGATTGCATTGTTTATTATTTTGTTGTTGTTTTTGCATTACTATTTGGAGAAATATTCTTTAAGTGTTTTCCTGGAAAAGCTAAAAGATAAGGTTGAATGTTTATAACTACCCAACATTTCGCCCGGCTGGTATTATTAAAGCAGTTATCCCAGGCGCCCGGCGGCGGTTGTGTCAAATGCCGGCGGCTGAGGTTTCAAATGCCGGCGCAAAATCCTGGGAATTGTTATTATGTCTGAAGCAGTAAAACATTTTTGATGCTATGATTTCTCAAAAATCCTTAGCACCCTGCCAGACAGATCTTTGTTTATATGCTTTAAAAAGTTATAGATTTTCCATTGTAGCAAGGATGCAAGGAGGGTAATTTTCGCTGTCATGATCAGCACGGAAACCGGAATTGTGAAAAGAATCATCTGGTTTAGAAAAGGAATTCAATGTCTCGAAGTAAAGTTTGAAGGTAAAAAGGAAAAAGCATTAAACTATCCTTATCTTACCGGTACGGCTTTACCGGGGCAGGAGGTGATTTTAAATACTACTGCAGTTGAACTGGGGCTGGGAAGTGGCGGGTATCACTTTGTGATTGCTAATTGTACATCTAAAAAACTATCTTTAAGTCCCGGGGGGCATATCATGAAATTAAGATATACTCCTTTACAATGCAAAGTAAAAACTTATGAAGAATCATTAGCGGAAAAAGGGTTGCATCCGCCAAACAATTTCTACCGGGAATTAAAAGGTACGCCTGTTGTTATCGGTGAATTGCATAGCATGATAGCCCCTTTTATTTTAACTTTGAAGAAATTAAAACCAGATGTAAAAATTGCCTATGTTATGACTGACAGCGCCTCTCTTCCCCTGTATTTGAGCAATACAGTGTTTCATTTGAAAAATGATTCTTTAATCGAAGGATCTGTAACCTGCGGACATGCTTTCGGGGGAGATTTGGAGACAGTAAATATTTACACTGCTTTGATTGCCGCTAAAAACAAACTTAAAGCCGATGTTATTCTTCTTACGCCTGGGCCAGGCGTGGTAGGTACCTCTACGCGTTATGGTTACAGTGGCATTGAACAGGGAGAACATATTGATAGGGTGCGAAAGATGCAAGGTGTTCCCGTGGTTATTCCCAGAATTAGCTTCAGCGATTTGCGGAGGAGACATTTTGGTTTGAGCCACCATACTTTAACAGCCTTAGGTGAGATCGCTTCACAAAGTGCCCATTTGCCGCTGCCACCTTTGGATAAGGCTAAACTGTTAATAATTTATGAACAGCTTAAAACATCCGGGCTGTTGGAAAAGCATAAAATCACTATAGTCAACCGTCCCAGGAATATGACACTAAATTGGAAAAATGATCGACATCTCCAAACTATGGGCCGGGGAATCAAACAGGATCCCGCTTTCTTCTTCACGGTAATCTGCGCAGCCTGCTTTACAGAAAAAATAATTAACTAACCCAAAAAACATATTAGTCTTGTCTATAACATATTTATTATTAAAAGGACAAACTGAAGAGGTTACGCTTGAAATGTTTAAACAGCTACGCAGGGCTTTTTGGGAATATGTTAAGGAAAATTTGGGCATATATACGCTTGTGGTGCTCTTTTTTCTGGCAGGAATAATTATGGGTTCTGTTCTGGTACGGATTTTGGCTGAAAGCCAACTGATAGAACTTGGTACAACCATATCATATTTTTTAGAAAGTCTAAAAAATGGCTGTTCTGATTTGCTTTTACCTGGAGATCTGTTCAAGGCTTCTTTTAAAAAAAATATTCTTTTTCATTTTACTGTTTGGGTGTTAGGTTTTTTATGGCTGGGTTTTCCTTTCGTACTTTTTGTATTAATTCTTAAAGGAATAGCTCTAGGTTTTACTACTGCTTTTATTGTTTACCGTTCTTCACTGAAAGGATTGGTATTTTCTTTGGCGGCTTTATTACCCCATAATTTTTTTCTGGTTCCTGCATACATTCTGGCTTCAGCAACAGCTTTAACTTTATCTATTTTAAAATTTAAAAATCGGTTGGGCCAAAGACAGGTCAACAGAAATAAATATCATCGTGAATATTGCTATTTCATGCTTATTATTCTTATATTAGTTGTACTGGGCGGATTGGTGGAAGCATACATTACCCCGGTTTTTATGCGTATGGCAATTAAACTTGTTTAAATAACAAAATTTTGTATTGAGGAGGCAAATTGTTTTTCAAAAAAAAGGGTTTTACATAAGTATGTGGAATAAGTTATAAGAATTGTTGGATTTTAGTTGAAGGGGATAATAGTGGATGGAAAGGACTTTAAAGGATTTTATCTACTTTCTTTCTGTAGAAAGAGGACTGGCCAAAAATACCTTAGAGTCTTATCAACGTGATTTGAAGAAATATTTAAACTTCTTAAATAAAGCCGGTATAAACAGTTTTATTTTTGCAACCAGAAAAAATATTTCTAAGTTCTTGCTGGAATTGAAAAAAAAGGGCCTTGCCCCCGCTACCATAACCAGGAACCTGGCTTCCATCCGTTCTTTTTACAATTTTCTATTAAAGGAACAGTTAGTTCAAAAAAATCCTGCTGCAGAACTGGATTCGCCGCGCGCCGAAAAAAAACTGCCCCGGGTTCTTTCTTTTAAAGATGTAGAACTTCTTTTGGAACAACCAGAGACGAAAGAAACTATTGGCATGAGGGACAAGGCTATGCTGGAGCTGTTATACGCAACAGGCTTAAGGGTGTCGGAACTTGTATCTTTGGATTTGGCTGATGTAAATATTAAAATGGGGTTTCTAAATTGTGATGGAAAGGGGAAAAAAGAAAGAATAATACCACTTGGTTCCGCTGCTATCAGGAGCATTCAGGAGTATCTCAAACACTCCAGAGGCAAATTGTTGAGAAAAAAAGATGAAAAAACACTTTTCGTAAACCAGCATGGAAAAAGGCTGACCAGGCAGGGTTTTTGGAAAATACTAAAAAAATATGTTTTGAAGGCCGGTATAGTAGGTACAGGGATAACCCCTCATACCCTGCGCCATTCCTTTGCTACACATTTGTTGGAAAACGGTGCTGATTTGCGCTCCGTTCAGAAAATGCTAGGACATGAAGATATATCAACAACTCAAATTTATACCAGGTTAACCAGGCGAAAAATTAAAGAAATATATGACAGGACTCATCCACGGGCTTAAACTAAGGGGGTAAAGCATATTACTATAAAGAGAGTTTTCATTGCCGTCCTGGATGGGGCAGGGGTGGGAGCTTTACCGGATGCTGACAGGTTTGGGGATCAAGGAAGCAACACTTTAGGCCATGTTATTTCCAGAAAAAAAGATATTCATATACCCAATCTCTTTTCTCTGGGCCTTGATCGGGTACTTTCCATCGATGGAATTGAGGGTAAGGGAAAGACTTGTGGGGCCTTTGGTAAAATGGCAGAGGTTTCACCGGGGAAAGATACAATTACCGGGCATTGGGAATTGGCAGGACTGATTGTGCCCAAAAAGTTTCCCGTTTACCCCCAGGGTTTCCCTCCGGAGATTATTACCGCTTTTGAAAAAATGATCGGCCGTAAGGTTTTGGGCAACATACCTTTTTCGGGTACGGAAATTATAAAAAAATGGGGGGAGAAACATTTAAAAACCGGTTCTCCCATTGTTTACACTTCTGCTGACAGTGTTTTCCAGCTGGCAGCACATGAGGAAATTGTCCCTTTGAAGACATTGTATGAATGGTGTTTGCTGGCACGCCAAAATCTGTTAAAGGGTGAACATATGGTTGCCAGGGTTATTGCCAGGCCTTTTAAAGGTGAACCTGGGAATTTTTTTCGTACCGGCGGAAGAAAAGACTTTTCCTTGCCGCCTCCGGGTGTCACGCTTTTGGATCTAGTTAAAGAGGCGGGGTATGAGGTATGCGCCGTAGGAAAAATTAAAGATATTTTTGCCGGAAAAAGCGTTACCTGCTATCTTCCTGCAACAGGAAACAACAGCATTATGGAGGCAATTTTCTGTTCTTTATCGAAAGATTTTGAAGGACTTCTTTGGGCCAACTTTGTTGATTTTGACATGCTTTACGGTCATAGAAACGATGCGGATGGTTTCGCTGAAGCTTTGGAAGAGTTCGATGTTTCCCTGGGGAAACTCCTGGAGCTCCTACAAAAAGATGATATGCTTGTTATAACTGCCGATCATGGCTGTGACCCGACTTTCAAAGGTACAGACCATACCAGGGAATATGTGCCTCTGCTTATTTACGGTGAAAAAATTACTCCCATTGATTTGGGCACAAGGGAAAGCTTTGCTGATTTAGGCGCTACAATCGCAGAGATAATGGGCTGCAAAGGGGTGTTGCACGGTCAAAGTTTTGCCGGAAAATTATTTTTATGAGGAGACAAAAAGCAAAATGAGAGTGTTGGACTTAATCATAAAAAAAAGAGACGGCGGAATACTTACTACCGAAGAAATTGGCCATCTGATTGCCGAATTCAACAAAAACAATGTTCCTGACTATCAAATGGCAGCTTTTTTAATGGCTATTTATTTTCAAGGCTTAAATGCCAGAGAAACCACCGCTTTTACGGCAGCACTTGCTGAATCGGGAAAAAAAATTGATTTTTCCTCCCTGGGGCTTGCTGTTGTAGACAAACATAGTAGTGGGGGTGTAGGCGATAAAGTAACGCTTGTTCTGGCTCCCCTGGTTGCTGCAGCAGGTGTTCCTTTGGCAAAGATATCCGGTAGAGGATTGGGTTTTACCGGTGGCACTATAGATAAGCTGGAAAGTATCCCGGGGTTTAGTTCACGTTTATCCGTTGAAAAATTTGTAAGTCTGGTTCAAAAAAACAATCTCGCCATTATGGCCCAAACAGAAAGACTGATTCCAGCTGATGGAAAGCTTTATGCTTTAAGGGATGTAACCGGTACAGTAGAAAATATTTCCCTGATAGCTGCTTCAATTATGTCTAAAAAAATTGCTGCCGGAGCTGATGCTATTTTGTTGGATGTAAAGATGGGCAAAGGGGCCTTTATGAAAAATAGAGATGATGCTTTTCATCTTGCGGAAACAATGGTTCGCATTGGCAATGAAATGGACAGGCGTGTGGTTTCAGCGGTTACGGATATGAACCAACCCTTAGGTTTTGCCGTAGGCAATGTTTTGGAAATTAAAGAAGCTATTGCTGTTCTTGAGGGGGAGGGTCCTGCAGATGTCGAAACGTTAAGCGTTCTTTTGGGTGGCCATCTGCTAGCTTTAGTGGGCAAGGTCAGAAACCCTGAAGAGGGGCAGGAGGAACTTTTGCGGCTGTTGAAAAACGGGGTCGCGCTGGAAAAATTCAAACAGCTGGTGGTTTCTCAAGGAGGCAATAGCAGTTTTCTGGATAACCCCTCCCTCTTGCCCCAGGCAAAGTTTGTAGAAACGATAAAAACGACCATATCCGGCTATATTCATGAAATTGACGCTAGAAAAGTCGGAAAAGCGGCTGCCATCTTGGGGGCAGGAAGGTTTTTCAAAGGTGAACAGATTGATCCCTCCGTGGGAATTGTTTTGAAACATAAAGTAGGAAATTACGTTTCGGAGGGTGATGTTTTGGCGTATATCCATGCCAATAAAGAAGATAAACTTAAGGCAGCCCTTAAAGAGATCGCTGGCACCTTTTCCTTTGGGGAAGAAGTACCGGAAGGTTTCCCGCTGGTATACGGAGTGATCCCTCCGTTTCCAAGCTAAATTAAAACCATTTATACATATTTTAAAAGGAGCCTTTATAGATCTGGAGCAAGGCTCCTTTTTGTATCATTTTATCGGTGCTGGGGAAAATAACAAACAAGGAGGGATCGGCATGAATACAAAATATGCCCGGTTTTTTTGTCTGCTGTTTTCCTTTATGCTGGCGTTTATTTTTTGTTTGTTTTGTATGAATGATACGGCTTATGCCCAAGAAATGCAGATACAATCCAAGGCTGCTTTGCTTATGGAGGCATATTCGGGTGAGACCATCTTTGCCGAGAATGAACATGAAAAACTATTTCCAGCAAGTATCACAAAGATAATGGTATTGTTGTTAGCTTTGGAGGGATTGGAAAAAGGCGAGATTGGTTTAAAAGAAGAAGTGCTTGTTTCCAAGCATTCCTCCTCTATGGGTGGTTCAACACTTTTTTTAAGTGCGGGAGATGTAGTAGAGTTGGAATCACTTTTAATCGGTGTTACTGTAGGCTCTTGCAACGATGCTGCTGTAGCTGTAGCGGAACATATCGCCGGAAGTGAAAAGGCATTTGTGGAAAGAATGAATGAAAAAGCGGCAAATCTTAGAATGAACAACACTCATTTTACAAACTGTACAGGTTTGCACCACGATAACCATTATTCAACGGCTCACGATATTGCTTTGATGAGCAGGGAAATAATTCACCATCCTCGATTTTTCAATTGGAGCAAGATATGGCTGGACGAAAATTTTTTAGAAGGCAAAATTAGAAGCGGTAAAGTTTATTTAAGCAACACTAATAGGTTGATCCATTATTACCAAAATTGTGATGGCATCAAAACAGGTTTTACCAATGAGTCGGGGCATAGTATTTCTGCTTCGGCCAAAAGGGATAGTACGCGTTTTATCGCCGTAGTCCTTAATGCTCCCTCCAGCGATGTACGCTATGAAGAGGCCGTAAACCTGCTCAACTATGGCTTTGACAATTACTATAATGTTTTATTGGCCGGAAAAAATGAAAAAATTGAGACGCTCCCGGTAGAGAAAGGATCTATAAAGGAGGTTGATGTAGTCACTGCCGACATTTTAAGTTTGTTGGTTAAAAAAGGTGAGGAACCGAAGTATACTACTGAAATTGCTTTGCCTAGTAAAATTTCAGCACCGTCTTCTTTTAGATCTAAAGTTGGAACGATAAGTGTTTTGGAGGGGGATAAAGTATTAAAAAAAGTTGATCTGAAAATAACTCAAGAAGTGCAAAGAGCTACCTTTTTCCAACTTTTCCGAAGGTACATGGATGTGTGGTTAAAATTTGGCCGCTAAATTTATTTTATAAAGCCCTTCAGGGCTTTATTTTTTTGCAGGAAAATAAAGAATAAACGTAGAAGTATTTTCCAATAAGCTGGTGATCAAAGGGGGATCTATGATGCAAGTACAAATGTTCAGGAGAAAAAAAGATCTTATTGTTAGGCTTAAAGGGGAACTGGATCACCATACCGCCATAACATTTCGCAGGGCAGTGGAAACAGAATTAAAAAAAGATACCATCCAAAATCTGGTTTTAAATATGCAAAACCTTACTTTTATGGATAGCTCCGGTATAGGGGCTATCCTGGGGCGCTATAAACAGGTAAAAGCAAAGGGGGGCCGGATCGTTATCTGCGGGCTAAACAAATATAATAAGAAAATATTGGAAATTGGCGGCCTGTTAAAAATAATACCTGTTAGCAGCAGTGAACGCCAGGCATTAAAAAACCTTTGATACCGTAATTAAATGGGGATTTTTTTAAACTTTTAAGCGGGAGGTGTAACTGGTTTGTAAAATTACAGGCCAGGTAAGCGAATGAATTATATGACGCTGGAAGTGCCGGCAAAATCGGAAAATGAAAGTTTTGTGAGGGTTGTAGTTGCTGCTTTTGCAGCGCGCCTTGATCCCACCTTAGAAGAAATTAACGAAGTAAAGACCGCTGTTTCAGAGGCGGTGACAAATTGTATTTTGCATGCTTATGAAAATGAACAAGGGCTTATTAAAGTTAAAGCTTATTTAAAGAAAAATAAACTATCGGTGGAAATACATGATACCGGCAAAGGTATCGAAGACATTGCCCAGGCACGTGAACCCCTATATACAGATAAACCGGAACTAGAACGTTCCGGCATGGGCTTTACCATTATGGAAAATTTTATGGATGAATTAATAGTTGAATCTTTACCCCGGGAAGGTACAGTTATTAAAATGTCAAAAGTTTTGGGCAAGATTGTTGAAAACAGTTGCTAAGAAGGGAAAAGATATGTCAGGGCTAACAGATAAAGAACTACAAGAAATTTATATAAAAAACACCCAGGGCGATCCCCGGGCCCGGGAAAAAGCAGTCAGTTATAACCTGCCTCTTGTACATGCCATCTGTAAAAGGTACTATTACTTAAAGATTGTTGATTATGATGACCTTTTCCAGGAAGGCTGCATTGGTTTGCTTAAAGCTTTAGGCAAGTACAACCCCGGAAAAGGCATAAAGTTTTCGACTTATGCTGTTCCCTATATTCTTGGAGAAATAAGGTCTTGCCTAAGGCGTAATGGTCATCTTTTAAAAATATCCCGTTCATACTATGAACAATACCGTCGTTTGCTCAAAGACAAGGAAGAACTTGTTCATAAATTTAAGCGTCAGCCCCGGCTGGAAGAACTTGTCGAAAAAACAGGATTGTCAGGGGAAGAGATTACCTTGTTGATGGAGCTGCAAAGTCCAGTAATGTCCCTGCAGGAAAAAATACCTACTCCAACATTTTCCCGGAAAGGAAACAGTATTGTAGAAACAGACAGTTTTTTAGATAAACTTATGATTCAGGAAAAGCTCAACAGGCTTCCTCCTCGCAAAAAGCGAATAATCATTCTGCGATACATCAAGGAAAAAAGCCAGCAGGAGGTTGCTGCGATTCTAGGCTTGTCGCAATCTTATGTTTCCCGTTTGGAAAGGCAAGCCTTAAAGATCTTAAAAGAAAACGGATAGATTGTGGTTATTTTTTTGTCTGTAATTTTAATCTTATTTAAAACGGCTGCCAGCCGTTTTTTTAATTGCCATTTTCTAGTTTTATTATTTTTCAAAGTTTTTTGTTATAAATTAATTGCTACCTGGAATAATAAAAAAAGAAAAAAAGAAACCTTTAAGGGTGAAACCGTGTGAAAGGTGTTCAATATTTTATTGTTTTGGTAATGATTATTATAATTCTCATGACTGTTTTTACTTTTATTTTGACCTTTTCTTTTTTTCCTCATGATGAACCGGCCCCTAAACGTTCCCGACCGGTGGTAAAACAGGAAACATATTTCCGGGGGTGCTGTAAAAAACCAAACATTAAAAAACAATTTCAAAATTATTTGTGGGCTACTGTAGAATAGAAGAATATAATTGAAGGCAAACTATAGGCAGTATAAAACAAAATAATTCTATTAGCAAGGGAGGGCAATAAACAATGACGGTGGCCAAAGTGATCGAATTGATCGGTGAGTCAGGTTTGGGGTGGGAGGAGGCCGTCCAGGATGCGATTGGAAAGGCCTCTGAAACAGTGGAGAATATTTCCGGAGTAGAAGTCTTGAATCTTACAGCCCAAATCGAAGACGGTGAGATTGTGGAGTATAAGGCAAATGTCAAACTGGCATTTGGCGTACATGACTAATGGGGGGTCCATGAATGAAAAGGCAGGTGTTTAGACGATTAGCCCAAACAATAAAAATAAGGAAACTGTAATAGACCAAGCCTGGGTTAAAAACTGGAACAAGATAAATCAACCCAAACCGCCTCTGATTAAAAATATTTTGTACGCTTTTTTTTTCGGAGGTGTTGTTTGCAGTTTGGGACAGGCGATTTTAAATGTTTTTACCGTGTTGGGCATACCGGAAAAAGAGGCCGGAAACCCAACAGTGGTAACGGTGATCTTCATCGCTGCAATTCTAACCGGTTTGGGGGTTTTTGACGATATTGCTCGTGTGGCCGGAGCCGGCATAATCGTGCCGGTAACCGGTTTTGCAAATTCTGTTACCTCTATGGCTATTGAATATCGACGGGAAGGGCTGGTTCTGGGAACAGGCGCAAAAATGTTTGCCTTGGCAGGTTCTGTGATAGTTTTTGGGGTAATGACTGCTTTTATCGTGGGGATAATTTCTGCTTTGCTTTAATATCGGAAAAAGAGCCGGTAAAAGTAGATTATACAGGAGGTTAACAGCAGGTTGCAAAGTCTTGTGGCAGAAAAAAAAGTAGGCAAACAGAGTGTGCCTTTGGAGAAAACTGTATCGCTTGTTTCTGCGGCAACGGTGGCCGGCCCCAAAGAAAGTTTGGGGCCTCTGTCTACATTTTTTGATCACCGTTGCGAGAATACAATACTGGATGAAAAAAGTTTCGAACGGGCTGAACGGTTTATGTTGGAGGAAGCATGCCATTTGGCGCTTGTTAAAGCAGGTCTTTCTTCTTCAGATATGGATTATTTTATTGCCGGGGATATTTTGAATCAGATCATCAGTGCTTCTTTCTGCGCCAGGGAGCTGTCTATCCCTTTTTTGGGAATTTACGGAGCCTGTTCCACCTTAGCGGAGGGCATCTCGCTGGGAGCAATGCTTGTGCAAAGCGGTTTTGCCACAAATATCCTGGTTGCCACCTCCAGTCATAACTGCAGTGCCGAAAGACAGTATCGTTATCCTACGGAATATGGTTACCAAAGGCCTGAATACGCACAATGGACCGTTACAGGGGCGGGCGCCTTGGTTTTGGGCCAGGGAGGTACAGGGCCGCAATTGGAATCAGTTACAATTGGAAAAGTAGTGGATGGCGGCATCAAGGATCCGTTTAATCTCGGTGTGGCTATGGCTCCGGCCGCCGCCGATACAATTTATAACCATCTTACCGACTTGGGGAGGGAACCATCTTATTATGATCTTATCCTTACCGGCGACTTGGGTGAAGTAGGTCAGAAATTAAACAAAGATATTTTGGCCTGTAAAGGGTTCAACATTGAACCCAATTATGCAGACTGTGGAACATTGATCTATTATCCTCACCAAAAAACAGGTGCCGGGGGTAGCGGCTGTGCCTGTTCAGCCCTGGCATTTTTAAGCCTTTTTTATAAAAAGATGATGGATAGAGAACTGCATAAAATATTATTTGTGGCTACCGGGGCTCTTCATAGCCCTACAACCTACCTGCAAAAAGAAACTATTCCTGCAATAGCCCATGCCGTTTCTTTGGAAATTTAAGGATAACAATGTGTAAAAAAAGAAGGTGTTGTGAGTGGGAAGCTATTTAACGGCATTTTTAGTCGGGGGGCTTATCTGTGTTATCGGACAGCTGTTAATGGACTTGACGGTTTTTACTCCCGGACATATTTTGGCGGGCTTTACTGTAGCCGGGGGGATCTTAGGGGGAATAGGTCTTTATGATCGTTTAATTGATTTTGCCGGAGCCGGAGCACTGCTGCCAATTACAAGCTTTGGAAATGCCCTGGTGAAAGGTGCCCTGGCAGAGACGGCGCAGCGCGGCATCTTAGGGGTTTTAACGGGAATGTTTGAATTGACTTCAACAGGGATAACAGCAACCATTGTGTTTGGTTTTATAATGGCCTTGTTTTTTAGGCCCAAAGGTTGATGTTTGTAAATACAATAATAACTACCCAAAACAGCTGTAAGCGCTTGGGGATTTTTTACAAAATGGCTTGAAGCCCGAAACGGTGCAGTGCTTGCTCAGTTGATCTATGGTATAATTATTTGGCAGTTGAAAATTATCTTGAAGGAAATTCAACAATGGAAAACCTTACACGCCAAATAAATACTATACTTTCGAAAGAGCTACAAGCACTGATCTACTTTTTGGGCCGCTGTTCGCAAAGGGGATCATATAAGATCTATGCTGTAGGCGGTTTTGTAAGGGATTTGCTTCTTGGCCGGGAAAATAATGACATAGATTTGGTTGTGGATGGTTCTGCTGTAGATTTTGCCAGGAGTGTATTGGAGATTATGCCGGGAACCCTGCGTTGCTATGAGAGATTTGGAACTGCCACCCTGACGTTGCCAAGAGGAACAGTATTTGATATGGTTACAGCCAGAAAGGAATTTTATGCCGCCCCCGGGGCTCTGCCGACAGTAGAACAATCAACATTAAGAAATGATCTCTTCCGCAGGGATTTTACGATCAACACGATGGCCTGTGCCCTTAACCCTCTGGAATTTGGTAAGTTTTATAATTTTTTTGGTGGCTTAAAAGATCTAAGAGAAGGCATTATCAGGGTGTTGTACAAGCTTAGCTTCATTGATGATCCTCTCCGTATCATTCGAGCTATACGTTTTGAGCAACGGTTCGGTTTTCGTATTGAAAAAGAATCTTTTTCGCTTTTGAAAAAAGCCATAGAAAACCGGGCCTGGGAAAAAATAAGCAAAGAAAGGCTCTACAAAGAGGTTAGGTTGGTTTTCAGGGAACCCAAGCCCTCCAAAGTCTTGGCACGTTTTGCAGAATTAAATATGTTTAAAAACATTTTCCCCCGGCTAACTTTTAGCCGCGAATTAAAAAACAGGTTGGAGCGGCTGGAACAACTTTTAGCAGAAATTCTTATTGAAAAAACGTTTACAAATTGGAGCTATTCGGTTCTTTTCCTTTCAGCCTTGTTTTATGACCTAAGCGAACACGATGTAAGGTATTTCTGTTATTTAATGCGCCTTAAAAGAAAAGAACGCCAAAATTTATTATATGTATGGGAAAACCTGCCCATTGTTTTGCCACAATTAAAGAATCGAATGACCGGTGCCTCCAATCTTTATTTTCTTCTGGAAAAAATGCCGGAAGAAGGCTTGCTTTTGGCCATGGTTTTGGATCCGGACCTGCTCGTTCGTGAAGGGATCTACTATTTTTGCAAACATCTTCTTAACAAAAAACCTTCCATAACGGGTAAGGATCTTTTAAAAGCCGGTTTGGAACCGGGTCCCATCTATAATAAAATTTTAACAAAACTGCATGAGGCTGTTTTGGAAGGAAAGATAAGTGGAAGAAGAGAGGAAATGGAATTTGTCAACATGTTTCTTAAAGGTTAAAGCACTAAAATAGGAGGCAGAAGAAATGTCGTTTTCCCCCAGCGATTTGTTACTGCGTATACCTGCTTTACTTGTAGCTATTACCTTTCATGAATATGCCCATGCCAGAATGGCTTACGCCTGGGGTGATCCTACGGCAAAGTACCAGGGACGGTTGACCTTAAATCCCCTGGCCCATCTCGATCCGTTAGGGCTTCTTATGTTGTTAATCGTAAGGTTTGGCTGGGCCAAACCCGTTCCTATAAATCCGTTGAATTTTCGTGATCAAAGAAAAGGTCTTTTTTGGGTTTCTTTTGCCGGGCCGGGTATGAATTTACTTTTGGGTTTTATTTCCACTTTTATATATTATAGTTTTCCGGGTTTCGGACCTTTTGTAAAAGTCCTTCTCTATAATTTTATTATTTATAATGTTTTTCTTGCTGTTTTCAATATTATTCCTTTGCCGCCATTAGATGGTTCCAAAATATTGGCGTCTCTTTTACCGAACCGTTATCTGTACCATTATCGTGCAATAGAACCTTATGGCCCTTTTTTACTCATTATCTTGTTAGTTTTCGGGTTGCTGCCGGTTTTTTTGCTTCCCATTTCTTATTTTATTATGAATTTGTTCGAAAAATTAGTGATATTGCTTATGCTATATTAAAATTAAATACTCAAAAGGAGGTGGGTGTTTCTTGTCAGAAAAAAAAGGAACAATCCTCAGTGCAATGAGACCGACGGGCAAACTGCATCTGGGCAACCTGTTTGGGGCATTGGAAAACTGGATAAAACTACAAGATGCGTACCATTGTTTTTTTAGCATAGCAGACTGGCATGCTTTAACTACTGCCTATGAAAAACCACAAAATATTAAGGAAAATACCAGGGAGATGGTTTTGGACTGGCTTAGTTGCGGAATAGATCCACAAAAAGCTGTGATTTTTAAACAGTCTGATGTTAAAGAACACGCGGAATTGCATTTGTTGCTGTCGATGATAGCACCACTTTCTTGGCTGGAAAGAGTTCCTACCTATAAAGAACAACTACAACAAGTTAGAGGCCGGAACCTGGCTACTTACGGCTTCCTGGGGTATCCCCTTTTACAAGCTGCTGATATTCTTATTTACAATGCTGATGCTGTACCAGTAGGTGAAGATCAGGCCCCGCATATTGAACTTACCAGAGAAATAGCCCGACGTTTCAATTATCTTTACGATCAAAAAGTGTTTTCGGAACCGGAAACTATCCTGAATGAATACAAACTGGTGCCTGGCCTTGATGGCAGAAAAATGAGCAAAAGCTATGACAACGTTATTGAAATTTCTATTCCGCCATCGGAAATACCCTCTCGTGTACGGATGATGATTACCGATCCGGGCCGAATCAGAAAAGATGATCCCGGTAACCCTCAAATATGTAGTATCTATGCTTTTCATCGCATTTTTAACCAAAAGGGATTAAAAGAAATAGAAACATCTTGCCGGGAAGGAAAAATTGGCTGTGTTGAATGCAAGAATGTTCTCTCCGCGCACATGCAAGAATTTCTGGAACCGATCTACTGCAAAAGAGGCGAACTGGAAAAGGATCCGCAGTTGGTTGAGAGGACTTTAGAAGAAGGGGCAAAGAAGGCTCAAAAGGTAGCCCGAGAAACGCTGCAGGAAGTCCGCTTTCTTATGGGACTTTCTTGAAGCATGAAAAAAGATTGTTTTTTCGGAGGAGAATGAATTGGGTGTTTTAGATGTATTAAAAAAAAGCAGTGAAAAGAATCGCTATCATGTAAAACTCCCGGCCTTTGAGGGACCTTTTGATCTTCTTTACCATCTGGTAAATAAAGAAAAGATAGATATCTGGGAAATACCCCTTGCCAAAATCACGGAAGATTATCTATTCCATCTTCAGTCAATGCAGGAACTCAAAATTGATCTTGCTGGGGAATTTTTAGTAATGGCCGCCTCTTTGCTTTATCTTAAATCTCAACTGCTTTTGCCCCAATCGCCTTCTTTTCTTCCTGAAGAAACGGAAGCACTTTTTTTTGGTTCCAAAGAAGAACTTGTTCGTAAATTGCTGGAGTACAAACGTGCAAAATTAATTGCTGCACATTTAAAAGAACGCGAAAACCAGCAAAAAAGAATATTTTTACGCTCTCCTGAGCAACATAAAATGGTTATTGTTAGCAAACAAGGCAGTCTTTACCCACATGATTTGGATAGTTTAAAACATGCCTTTGAAAAACTGAAAAGGAAAAATGTTGAAGAAAAAGAAACATTTTTCTTACCGGAGGAGATTTCTTTCGGCCAAAAACTGCAGAAAATTGTTCTTTTTCTTAAAGAGAAAGAGTTTTCAAGATACCGCCTAGATGATTTTTTGATCAAAAGGAATGTGGATGAGATTGTGCTTACCTTAGTTGTTTTTCTTGAACTGGCTAAGCGCGGAAAAATTTTTTTACAGCAGCAAAAGGTTTTCGGAGTAATACATATTTTAAACCCCGAAATTTAAATATCAAAAGGGAAAAAGAATAATGGAAAAAGGTTGGTGTTTATGGAGGCAAACAATCCCCAAAAAATTTTGCCGCTTGCGGCCATCTTGGAAGCGGCGCTTTTTCTAAGCCATGAACCACTATCTTTAAGAAAGCTAAGCAAATTGTTTAAAACAACAGAACAAAAAATAAAGGATTCTTTAGAAAGCTACAAAGAAGAACTTAAAAAAGAAGAACGGGGTTTGGTGCTTCTGGAAACGGAACAAGGATACCAACTGGGAACCAAGCCGGAAGTAGCACCCTTTTTAGAACAATTATTTATTGATGAAGAATATCTTAGTGCTTCTCTTTCGCAGGCGGCATTGGAAACACTGGCCATTGTTGCTTTAAAACAGCCTGTGACCAAGCTGGAAATTGAAAACATTCGGGGCGTTAAAACTGATGGGGTAATTGATAATCTTGTTAAAAGGGGATTGATAAAAGTTCTAGGGCGTAAAGAAACGCTGGGAAGACCTATGATCTACGGTATTACGGAAAATTTTTTACAGTATTTTGGGTTCAAAGATCGCAATGAACTGGAAAAACTAAAAAAACTTTGGCTAAATGATACTTTTTTTCCTGAAGCTGGAGAAACTAAATAGAAGGACTTCATGGTGTAAGAAGGTATTTTTATGTTGTTCGTTTTCCCCTGGTTTTTCTATTTGTTGTTTCTTCTTTTATTTATTTTAGCCAGCATTTTATTAATACCGTTCCAATTGCGAATATCATTTAATAATTTGCGGAAAGATAACAGTGCCTCCTTGGAATTGGAAATATTTATAGGAGATAGCCTTAAACTTACCGGTTTTGAAAAAACTTTTTTTCTTGACGAAAGCATGGAAGCGATAGTCAGGGCAAAACGCGGGTGGGAGCCATTCAAAAAAGAGCAACTTCGAAAAACCTTGCTTTTGGTATACCGCTTCATGCAAACCTTACGGTGGGTTACTGCAGACATCAAAATCAAAATAGGTACCGGCGATTCAGCCTGGACGGCAATGTTGGTAGGTTTTTTAAGACAGCTTTCCGCGATGGCTTTCGCCCGTTTTTTTTGGGCGATGCCCTTTGCAAAAAAACCCCTCATATTAGTTTATCCTTCCTTTGAACAAAGGACGTTACTTTTTTCGTGTAGCTTTAAATTTTTTGTTCATGGAACCAGCGCTATTTATTATACTTTATTGGTTTTATGGGAACATTTAAGAATAAAACTTTATGAGGGAGGTACCATGAAATGACAGAGCATCCCATCCAAGGGTTGATGACTACAGCCATGGAGAACCTAAAAGAAATGATCGATGTTACTAAGGTCGTTGGCGATCCAGTAGAAACTCCTGACGGTCATGTTATTATTCCTGTATCAAAGGTCGCTTTTGGTTTCGTTACCGGCGGCTCCGAATTTGAATCTGAAGATGAAGAAATAAGTGATGCTACGGCATCAAACCAGCAGTTGTCCTTACCTTTTGGTGGTGGTAGCGGCGGAGGCGTTTCTATTCACCCCATGGCTTTCCTGGTAGTCGCTCATGGAGAAGTAAAACTTTTGCCGGTTGATCGCAGTGCTATTCTCGATCGGCTCGTTGATTTGGCCCCGCAAGTGATCCATTATTTGCAGGATCTGACAACACCTGAGGAATCCGAGGATATTGATTTTAAGTTTTAGCAGCAACTACAAAATAAAATCCTAGCTGATCTGCTTTATTCTTTATGTGGGCTCTTCAGAGCCCTTTTTCATTTATCATAAAAAGGACCCTCAAAGAATAAATATGCCTAGAAGAGATTATTTGGTTGAAAATTTTTTTCAACAGATAGCCGGGGGATAAAATGATCAAAAGAGCAAGCTTTCGCACCAATTTCATGTTATTGCTTTTTTTCTTTTTATTTTCTTTTACAGTTGGAGCAGAAACAACCTTACCGGAAATTTCTGCCGAAGCAGCAATACTTTTTGATTGGAACAGCGGAAGAATTCTTTATGCCAAGAACCCTTATTTGGCCAGGCCGGTGGCCAGTACCACAAAAATTATGACTGCTGTTATCGCCTTGGAAAAAGGAAAATTAAATGACAAAATTATAACCAGTCCGCGGGCTGCCAATACCGGCGGTTCTTCTATTTGGTTGGAAGAAGGGGAAGTAAAAAATATGGAGGAGTTACTTCTAGGGCTGATGTTACGTTCCGGTAACGATGCCGCCGTAGCTATTGCCGAACACATTTCAGGTAGCGTGGAAGATTTTGCTGCATTGATGACGCAAAGGGCAGCAGAACTTGGGGCTTTGAATACCTCTTTTTGCAATCCACACGGGCTACACCATCCTGAACATTATAGTACCCCCTATGACATGGCGTTGATCTCCGCTCATGCCATGGGAATTAAAGAGTTTCGTCGGATTGTTTCGACAGCCAGTGCAGTTATTTCCTGGCCGGAGCAACCGTGGGATCGTGTTTTATATAATCAAAACAAACTTCTGACTTCCTACGAAGGAGCCGAAGGAATCAAAACAGGTTGGACTACACCGGCTGGACGTTGTTTTGTTGGTGCTGCGGCGCGTGACGGACGCCGGCTTATCTCTGTCGTGTTAAATGCGCCGCGGATGTGGGAGGATACACAAATTTTGTTGGACTATGGTTTTGTGGAATTTCAACACAAATGTTTTCTGAAAAAAGGGCAGCACCTGAAATCAGTAGCAGTTGAAAACGGAATGGAAGACAAAGTAAAAATTATTGCCTCACAAAGCTTTGGTTTTCCATTGAAAATCCCGAAAAACAACGAAGGCAGTGAGGATAATAAGATTACCTATCGTTTTGTCATAAATGAACCATTGCAAGCTCCGCTCAAAACAGGTGAGAAAGTTGGGGAACTTGAAATCAGTTTTTGCAAAGATGTGGTTGGACGAATTGATTTGCTTGCCGGACACGAAGTCAGAAAAATAAGTTTTTGGGAAAAATTGAAAAGAACGTTCGGGAGGAGAGAATAATGTGGTGAACTTGCTTTGGGTGGGCATGATCACTATAGCTATTATTTTTGCCGGGTTAAATGGTAATATGGAAATGATAACGCCAATAATTTTTGCTTCCGCAGAAAATGCTGTAAGCGTTGTTTTTGGTTTGATCAGTATCATGACTTTTTGGCTTGGCATTATGAAAATTATCGAAAAGTCAGGTTTTATACATATCGTCATATTTTTGCTTAAACCCTTGGCTTATTGGCTTTTCCCGGGCATTCCCCGTAACCACAAGGCTATGAACGCCATGCTTATGAACATGGGTGCCAATCTTTTAGGTATGGGTAATGCAGCAACGCCTTTCGGCATTAAAGCGATGGAAAAACTACAGACTTTAAACGACAAACCGGATACAGCAACAGCAAATATGTGTACCCTTTTGGCCTTAAACACCTCCAGCCTGACACTGATTCCCACCACGATTATTGCTTTAAGGGCTGCAACCGGGGCTTTAAACCCCGGGGATATCATCGGAACAACAATCATTGCCACCTTCACCTCCAGCTTAACGGCAATCGCTTGCGATCGGATCTTCAGACATTACTATTCCTGGAAGGATAAAACAAGAACACCGCTTCCAAAAACAATAAAAGCAGCAAAAAGAAATTAGTGATGGGTATGGCTCTTTTTTCTGTTTTAAACATTATTTCTGTCTGGGTTGTACCCTGCTTGATCCTTTTTGCACTTCTTTATGCTTACTTTCGGGGAATAAAAGTTTTCGATACATTTATAGAAGGGGCCCGGGAGGGCTTTACCATGTCCGTACGGTTGATACCATTTCTAGTGGGTATGATGGTTGCAATTGGTTTATTCAGGGATAGTGGCGCCATGGAACTGTTTACAAATTTGCTAGCGCCTCTTATTAGGTTTTTGGGTATTCCCGCAGAAATTTTGCCCCTGGCTTTTATGCGCCCTATCTCCGGGGGCAGTGCATTGGCCATTACTGCAGAAATTATGAAAACTTACGGGGCTGACTCATTGTTGGGACGTATTGCAGCTACGATGCAGGGAAGCACCGATACCACTTTATATATTTTAACCGTATATTTCGGTGCGGTGGGCATCAAAAAAACACGCTACGCCCTAACTGTCGGTTTGTTGGCCGATTTGGCCGGTATTTTAGCGGCCGTATTTATTTGCAACCTGGTTTTTAAAGGATAACTATATTATAATTAAAGTATGAAAAACAAATTGATAAGACTTGCCAAATTTATTGCTGCCGGCGGCATAGCTTCACGGCGTGCCGCCGAGAGGCTAATCATGGCCGGCAGGGTAAAGGTAAATGGCATCACTGTAAAAGAACCAGGGAGAAAAATTAATCCAAACCGCGATCATGTTGAGGTTGATCAAAACACTGTAGAAGCCCTGGAGAAAAAATATTACCTTTTATTTAAACCCAAAGGCTGCCTGACAACGGTCAGTGACCCTTTTGGCCGTCCTACCGTAATGGATTTTTTCCCAGCGAAGATCAAAAAAGGTCTTTTCCCCGTAGGCAGACTGGATATGGATACTGAAGGGTTGCTATTATTAACCAATGATGGGAAACTGGCCTTTAGGTTGACACATCCCCGTTTTCAAGTTCCCAAAAAATACTTTGTTACGGTTAAAGGCGCTCCTTCTCTTAAGGATCTGCGCAAACTGTCCAAGGGAGTTCTTTTGGAAGATGGGCTGACCTCCCCGGCTGAGGTAAAAGTTGCTTCACAACAAAAAAAGGGCACATCATTAATAATGACGCTGCGCGAAGGTAAAAAAAGACAGGTTAAACGTATGTGCTTGGCTATTGGACATCCTGTTTTGTTTCTCAAAAGGGTTGCCTTCGCTTTTTTAAATTTGGAAGGGCTTCGTCCTTCGGACTACAGAGCTTTGACCCGAAAAGAAATCCGTAAACTAAAAGAATTGGTAGACCTGATGTAGTTTTATTATGTCATGGGGGGATAAAAAATAATGCAAAAAGTGTTTTTGGTAAGACATGGTGAAACAAACTGGAATTTACAGATGCGTTTCCAGGGCAAGGAAAATATTCCTTTGAATGAAACCGGGAAAAACCAGGCGCAGCTTGTTTCACAACGTTTGAGTTCTGAAAAATTTAGCGAAGTATTTTCCAGCCCACTTTTACGTACCCTTGAAACTGCAAAAAACATTGCTTTTGCACGCGATCTGAAACCGCAACCTGTCGAGGGATTAAGCGAAATATATTTCGGTAACTGGGAAGGGAAAGTATACACCGAAATGAATGAAAAAGAACAAAAACACGTTGATCAATGGATGATTAACCCGGAAAACAGTGTCATTCCTAATGGGGAGCAGTTTGAAGATTTCAAAGACAGGGTTCTTAAAAGCTATGAAGAGCTTTTGGCGGCTGATGAAAGGAAAGAAAATTTTGTTATCGTTACTCATGCCGGAGCTATTAAAGTGCTGGTGGCCGGGATCCTAGGTATGCCTTTTTCTAAGATTAACAGACTAAGACTATCACCGGCTTCCCTTACAACTATCTTATATGATGACTGGAAAAATGCCTATTTGGATGTATACAATGATACTTGCCACTTGGCGGTTTAGCTGTTACAATACTTTTTTTATCTCTTGTTTCATGCAGGAAATATTGATTTACTGAAGAATTAAAAACATCATGAAGGGTAAGCTTATATTTGGGTATTATAGATATTATAGGCAAAATAACAATAGAATATATCCTTGAAGCCATTGTGTGGATAGAAAGAGAGAAAGATAACAAATGTTTAAGTCAGAAATTAATTCCCGCGAAAAAGGGGAAAAAACTGAAATTAGCAGAGAAAAACGGGCTGATTATCGCCTAAAATTTAAAGTAAGATTTGATTATAAAGGCAAACCTAGGCCGGCGCGCTTTTTTTTCGGTGGCAAAAGAACAGAAGAAGTTGCTCAGGACTACAGGGAACAGCAGGTAGCACTTTGGAGAAACGTACCTTTACAAGGAATAAACGTTGAAAATATGGATCTTGGTGAAATATATAGTGTATACGATGCCGAAATGGACGAAGAAATTGCCTTTGCCCCTCTGGAACTGGTAGTATGGGCGGATTCGCTGGAGGACCTGTTGCGTTTCATCATTCGTGAGGAATTCAGGCGAATTGAAATCCTCGAACCAAATAGTATCATTTTAAATAATAGAGAGGTAGAACGGTTATTATTTAAAATGAACGAATTTTTCCAGAACAGGTTGATGCTGCGTTTAAGAGAAAGCAACCGCTAAGCAGACGGGAAACAAGTATTAAAGTCCCCTGTATTGCATAAATATATAGAGAAGGGGGCTTTATATTTTATGGATTTCGATAGATGGTTACAACGTTTTGTAACTGCAATCGAAAAAATTATTTTTAGGGTAGCTCTTGTTTTTGTTGTTCTGCTATTTATTGTTCAGGCCGTGCTGTTAAATGGCGACTTGCGTTTATTTTTAAGCAAAACGGATAAGGTTGAAGGAAAACCTGTAATGCAAGAGGCAGAAGCCCGGGAAACAATGGGACGGAAAATAATTACTGAAAAAACGCAGTCTTCCTACCTAACACAGGAAGGGATCACTTTGGTTTTGGAGTTAAAGGCTCCTCCCGAAGGTTCATGTACTCTTTATTTGCTTATAAATAACGAGGTTGTAGAGCAATTTGGAAATGAAAGCATTTGTGTTAATGTACAACCGGGGGACTTATTGGAGGTAATCGGAAAAGTTTCCGGGGATAGACCGGCTTCGATATCCATAGTGGAAATTCATGGCAAATTAAAGTCTCCCGAAAAAGGGTATGAACTAAAAACCTTTGGGGAAAGGGATCTAATAGCCTGGATCATTCCTGAATAATTCTTATTAGGGTTGTCAAAAGCGATATTATAGTATATTATTGCTATGGATGCTTTTCTTTTTTTCTATGAGGTGGTAATAAGGTGCAAGGTGTAAAGGTGAAGGTTTTTAAAGGGTCAGGAGACAATCTTCCATTAACCGGGTTTTCTTTTATTTTGCGCAAACTTTAAGCGCAAAAAAAAGAAATCCGGTATATTTATTTTATAGAAACATAACTGCTTTAACGGAGTAATATCGGGGTGGTAAGAGTGCAGATTGCTATCGATGGCCCAGCCGGCGCGGGAAAAAGCAGTGTTGCCAAAGAAGTTGCGCATCGGTTAGGGATGACATGTCTCGATACAGGGGCAATGTATCGAGCCATCACTTTGAAAGCCTTAAAAGAAGGCATTGATTTACATAACGACAAACTGCTAATTAAATTAGTACAAAATTGTAACATGAAAATCGAACACAATCGCCAAAAAGGTACTTTAATATACCTGGACGGTGAAGATGTTACAGACAAAATTCGCAGCCCCCAGATCAATGAAAATGTTTCTATTGTTGCTAAGTCACCCGGCTTGAGAAAAAAGCTTGTTTTCTTACAAAGGGAACTTGCTGAAAAAAGCAATGGGATCGTTATGGAAGGTCGGGATATTGGAACCAATGTATTGGTAGATGCCGACTATAAGTTTTTTTTATCAGCCAGTTTGGAGGAACGCACCAGAAGGCGCTGGCTGGAAATGAGGGACAAGGGCTTAAATGTAAACTATAAGGATCTTCTTAAAGAAATAGATCAAAGGGATCGCATTGATCAGGAACGAGCAGAAGCACCCCTTAGGGCTGCTCCGGAAGCTCTGGCTATAGATACGACTGATTA
Organism: Bacillota bacterium; assembly: GCA_012798755.1. Classification (GTDB taxonomy): domain Bacteria; phylum Bacillota; class Dethiobacteria; order DTU022; family UBA8154; genus UBA9862. The sequence continues at coordinate 68,498 of JAAZMP010000098.1, read as the reverse complement.
TACTTTTGAAGAAGTTGTAGAAACAGTTTTAAAAACAATTCGTAACGAGGGTTGTTGATATGTTTTACCGGCTTGTGCGAAAACTTTTCCATTTATATTTTAAATGCATGTATCGATGGAAGTATCATGGAAAAAAGAACCTTCCTGCGCAAGGTCCCTTTATCATTTGTTCTAACCATACCAGTTGGTTTGACCCTCCTTTAATTGGATGCTTGCTGCCCGGTAAACATAAAGTGAATTTTATGGCCAAAGAGGAACTTTTTAAAATTTCTTTTATTGGGTCGCTTCTTAGAAAACTGGGCGCCTTTCCTGTAAAAAGAAATGTACCTGATAAAAATGCTGTTAAACATGCCTTGCAGGTATTGGAGGAGGGTGGTATACTGGGGCTTTTTCCTGAAGGGACAAGAAGCCGGGGTGATGGACTGGGAAAACTTCACCGTGGTGCAGCTGCAATCGCTTTGAGAAGTAAAGCACCTGTTTTGCCCGTCTTCATAAAATGGCCGGGTAAATTTTTTCGAGCGGCAGAGGTTAAAATAGGCCCTTTGATATCTTTTACGGAAGAGGGTAAAATAAAAGGTAAAGTGTTGGAGACAGCTACTTCACTGATTTCGGAAGAAATGCAAAAGCTGTTGTAAATTTGGGGGTTATAGCTTGTTGCGGGTATTATTGGCTGAACACGCGGGTTTTTGCAGCGGGGTTAAAAGAGCACTTAAGCTTACATTGCAGGAGGTTGACAAGGGGGAAAAAGTTTTTACTTTAGGACCGCTGGTACACAATGACGAAGTCACTAATTTTTTACATTCAAAAGGAGTAAAGATTGTTGAAGATCTTCAGAAATTGGACAGCGGTACCGTTATAATACGTGCACACGGCATTCCTCCCCGGCATTTAAAAATTTTGCGAGAAAAAAAACGTCTAAAAATTGTTGATGCTACCTGCCCAAAAGTCAAAAGCTTGCAAAAAATCGCCCATGAATTTTTTAAAAATGGCTATGACATTATTATCTGCGGAAACAAACAACATCCAGAAGTACAAGCAGTATCCGGCTGGACTGAAGGAAAGGCCATAGTTGTTGATCCGGAAGACTATGATACCATAAAAGAAACACTGCTTGGTCCCAAGGCTCTATTGATCTCGCAAACCACGCAGCGAGAAGATCGGTTTTCAAAAATGGCAAAAATCCTGAAAAAAAAGAATCCTAATCTTGAAGTTTACCACACGATCTGCAAAGCAACTGCTTTGCGTCAGGCTTCAGCTGTAAAATTGGCATCAACGGTAGAACTAATGTTGGTTGTGGGAGATGAAAAAAGTTCTAACACCAACAAGTTAACACAGGTCTGCCGTGAGGTAGTAAAAACCTACCAGGTTACGGGAGCCCGGGAAATCTTAGCGAAGTGGCTGGTGGGGATCAAAAACGTGGGGGTGACTGCGGGGGCTTCAACTCCCCCTTGGACGATAAAGGAGGTTATGGTTAAAATGGAAAATGATAATTTTGAAGCTAAAACAGAGGAGGTTGTTTCATATCAAGATGTGCCGGAAAAGGACTACCGACCTGGTGACATAATAACGGGAAAGGTTGTTCTAGTGGAAGAAGATCAAGTATTGGTTGATTTTGGCTATAAAACTGAGGCGATACTTCCTCGTGCCGAAGTCTTTTTGGAAGGGGATACTACACTAAAAGACAAATTTTCTCTTGAAGACAGCGTTGATCTTTTAATTTTAAAAATTAACGACCAAGAAGACAAGATTATTGTCTCCCAAAAACGCTTGGAACGCGAAAGACGCTGGAATGAGCTGGAGGAAGCTGCAGAAACAGGCCAAAACATGGAAGGAATCGTAAAAGAAATAGTCCCGGCCGGGATAATTATCGAATTGGGCAGCAGCCTTGAGGGCTTTATGCCTGGATCGCTTGTAGATGTTCGCTATATTCCTGATTTTCAACAATTTTTGGGGCAGGAGTTTTCTTTCAAAATCATTGAACTTAACAGAGAGCGCGACAAAATCATTCTTTCCAGAAAACAGATGCTGGAAGAGGAAGCAGAAAAACAAAAACAGGAAACATTAGCAAATTTAAAAGAGGGTGAAATAATCCCCGGGGTTGTAAAAAGACTTACGGATTTTGGTGCCTTTGTTGATGTTGGTGGCATTGATGGCCTGGTACACATTTCCGAAATCTCATGGCAAAGAGTGGGACATCCCCAAGATGTTCTTAAAGTTGGCGAAGAAATCGAAGTAAAAGTGCTGGAAATTATTCCGGAACGGGAAAGAATAAGTTTAAGTCTTAGGCAAGCCCAACCCGATCCCTGGACCAAAGTTGATGAAGAATACACTGTCGGGGAAATAATCAGTGGGAAAGTAACAAGGATTGTAAATTTTGGTGCATTTGTTGAACTTTTTCCGGGCGTGGAAGGGCTGGTGCATATTTCCCAGATGGCTGATTTTCACGTAAAGCATCCTTCGGAAATTGTTCAGGAAGGCGAAGTGGTTGAAACAAAAATTTTGGATATAAATGTAGACAGCAAAAGGATCAGCCTTAGCATTAAAAAGGCGCGACCTGCACCAAGAGATCTTACCACTCACTCCTACTCCAAAGAAAACGAAAATCAGAACGTAACACTGGGGGATGTGTTTGGGGATCTTTTCAATAATGAAAACAGCATTGGCAAAAGCGAGGAAGAGGAATAACCTGTAGTTTCTTGACCTGACCTTAGTGCAACACAGTAAAAGATTGCCAGATCCAAGCCTGCAATAAAATCGCTATAATCAAGATTATAAGCGCTAAGGGGATCTTTGTCTTTAACGGGCTTTGTAGGAAAGTCCGTTTTTATTTGGAACATTTACCTGCCGTTTCCACAGCCAAGCAGTAAAAAGAATAAATGTTGCAACCCAGGGTTATTCTACTACAGAACAAAAAACAATAAATGGACCACGGCTTTAGGAAAGAGGGACAAAGAATTGCTGGATTCCCCTTTTTTGCAGGCAACATTAACCGGTGTGGCAGCAGGCGTTTTGATACGGTATTCTATGCTCAAAAGAGACTACCGCCAATATCCCAGTTATCCCCATGGCACGGCAATACATCTTGCCACGGCCTTCATTGCCGCAGTCATTGGCTCCGTAGCAATCCCGGCGCTAATAGAAAAAGAATTTACTGCTGTAACTTTCCTGGCCCTGGCGGCAGCACAATTCCGAGACGTGCGCGATTTAGAACGAATGATGTTAAAAAATCTTGATGAGATAAATCTTGTTTCAAGGGGTGCGGAATATGTTGAGGGGGTGGCCCGGGTTTTTGAGGCCCGAAATTACCTGGTCATGTTTGCATCTTTATTGGTCGGAGGAGCTACTTACATAGGAAATATTTTGTACGGATTGATAGTTGTAGCCGTTACCTACTATATTTCCGGAAGGTTAAAGGGAGGAAAAGTTATTGGTGAAATAGCCCGCATTCGGCAGGGAAAAGTGTACTTCAAGGGTCCCAATCTTTTCGTGGAAAATATCCATTTCATGAATTTGGGAATAGAAAGTATCAGGGAAAAATACCTGGAAAGGGCTTTGGGGGTAATTATTGAACCTTTGAACGATGATGCCAGGGCAACACTTGCAAGTATTGGGCAACGTATGGCCATTGCACATGATGCGGCATCAATATTGGGATTATATAAGGATGTAGATACAGCGGAATACACACCCCTTCTGCGCCGGGATCTGGATACCGGCAGGATAGGAATGGTCATCGTTCCCATAGAGAAAGATATCGAATTCTTACTGGAAGCAGTGGAACGGGTGCCTGTTTTGGAAAGTGCCTTTCGATCCCCGTTAAAAACATCCGCAGGCCGCAAAGCTTCTGATTAATGGGAAGGAGTTGTAATGGCGGTGGAACTGAACAAATTCATACTGGCAATTATTGCTCTGAAACCTGAAAAAGTGGCAGGAGGTGGGGCGCCTGTTTTTTATGCTGAAAATGAAGAAGAACAGGGTAAGTTGGCTTTGACTTTATCGCGTATAACTGAAGGTGTTGCCCACGATCTGGAAAACGGTACGTACGTCATTGTCAAACACTAGGCTAAATGATCAAAATAGCTTTTAAGGCAAACGTAAGCAGGGTATTGCCACACCTTGACAGAGACCAGAGGAGATAGGATAATAGGTATGCTTTGAAACGCTATTGGTAAAAAAACCAGCTGCCAGTCCATAATGGAGGGGAAAAACAATGTACCCGGGCTTTATCGTTTCGCATATCAAAAAAGGCTCCCCTGCTGCCGGGACAAAGATCAGGGCGGGAGATTTTCTTTTCAAGCTAAACAACTCTTACTTTTATGATATTCTTGATTATTATTATCTCAGTTCTGATGCCAAGGTTACGCTTTCTTTATACAGTAAAGAAGGTCAGCCATACGAAGTAAAAATTAAAAAAAAACATACCCAGGGGCTTGGACTGGAATTTGTGACTCCTACCATTGGGCCTATGCGGCGCTGCCAAAACAACTGTATTTTTTGCTTTGTAGATCAACAACCTTCTGGTTTGCGTTCTTCCTTATATAAAAAGGACGATGACTACCGTCTTTCTTTTTTTCACGGAAATTATATTACACTTACCAATATGGGCAAATTAGATATTAGAAGAATCATTCGCAGGGGAATTTCCCCATTATACATATCTATTCATTCCACAATTCCCGGCATCCGGCGGAAAATGATGAGAAACCATGCTGCAGGCGGCATCCTTGAACAATTGGAGAAATTGGTATCTGAAGGTATCGAAATTCATGGACAGATCGTTATCTGCCCTGGGATCAATGATGGAAAATCTTTAAAAAAAACTGTCGATGATCTTGCTGCTCTTTATCCAGGTTTAAAAACCTTAGCCCTTGTGCCTGTTGGTTTGACCCGGTACCGCCGCCGGTTGTTTCCATTGCGAAGAGTATCACCTGCCAAGGCTTCGTATATTGTTAAATATTTTTCGGATATGCAAGAACATTACCAAAAAAGGCTGGGTACGCCTTTCATATTTCTTGCCGATGAACTCTACTTGCTTTGCGCAAAGCCTTTACCCCCACATGAACACTATGGGATGTACGAACAGCTTGAAAATGGCGTGGGACTGGGAAGAATGTTTTTAAATGAAATTGAGGAATGGAAGGGACAAACCTTTCCTTCGTTAAACCGCCGTCTGGAAGTGTCTTTAGTAACCGGCCGATCCGGATCCGGGTTCTTAAAAATTTTCCAAGAAGAACTTGAAAAAATTGATGGCCTAAAAACACATCTTCATGTTCTCTCCAATATTTTCTGGGGTAAAAATGTTACAGTTGCCGGTCTACTTACCGGAAGTGATCTTTTCATAGGCCTAAAAGGTAAAAACCTAGGTGAAATCGTGTTCATACCTTCTGTTATGCTCAAAGAAGGAACCGAACTTTTTTTAGATAATGTTTCTTTAAGTTTTCTATCAAACAAGTTAAAAACCCAGATTGTCCCCATTAGCAGCTTATCAGAAATAAGGAAAATAATAGCACAAAAAGAAACCCTTGCTACGGGCTAAAGGAGGCTGAGCTATCTGTTGTCTACCCCGTTAGTTGCTCTTGTCGGCCGCCCCAATGTAGGAAAATCAACGCTTTTTAACCGTCTTGTGGGAGGGCGAAAAGCTATAGAAGGTAAAATACCCGGAATAACGCGGGATCGGCTTTATGGCCGCACCAGCTGGCTAAACAGGGATTTCCTGGTAATTGATACCGGAGGCCTGACTTTTTCAGGTAAAGAAAAAATGGAAATCGAAGTACAAAGGCAGGCCGAACTAGCCATTGAAGAAGCTGTTGTTATTGTTTTTTTGGTTGATGGACGTCAAGGCCTAAACCCACTTGATGAAGAAATCGCCAGCCTGCTGCGCCGTCAAAGGAAACCTGTTGTACTGGCTGTTAATAAAATTGAGTCTATGGGGCAAAATGTTGCTGAGTTCTATCGGCTGGGCTTAAGCGATCCCCTGCCTATTTCGGCTGCACATGGTTTAAATACAGGGGATCTCCTTGATAAAGTGATTTCATTTTTTCCATCTGTCACAAAGGAAACACAGCAAGAAGATGAACTGATACGTATAGCAATTGTCGGCCGTCCCAATGTGGGAAAATCTTCATTTATAAATACTTTGTTAGGTGAAAACAGGGTAATTGTTACCCGGGAGCCGGGAACAACAAGGGATGCCATCGATACATTGTTAGAACGGGAAGGCAAAAAATACATACTTGTAGACACAGCCGGGATACGTAGAAAAAGCAGGGTTCTGGAAAATATTGAATATTATAGTGTTATCCGCTCTCTAAAAGCAATAGATGATACTGATATAGCCGTTTTGTTGTTGGAAGCAGATACAGGAGCAACTGAACAAGATCAGAAGATCGCTGGCTATATTCTGGAAAGCGGCAGGGCCTTGATTGTGGCACTAAATAAATGGGATTTGGTTAAACAACAACGCCGGGAAATATCCGAAAAAATAATTGATAAAACCAGAAATGATCTAAAATTCGTTTCTTTTGCTCCCTTGATATTGACATCAATTTATGAACCCAGGCGCCTGAAAAATATATTTGATCTTTTCCAAAAGGTTTATAAAAACTATTGCACAAGAGTGCCTACTCCCTTGTTGAATAAACTTTTATCAGATGCCCAAGGGGTAAATCCTTTACCCACGCTCAGGGGCAGAAAAGGCAAAATATATTACTGGACACAAACTGCTGCAAAACCCCCGACCTTTGTTCTTTTCGTCAATAATACATCCTTGATACATTTTTCCTATTTGAGATATTTGGAAAACCGCTTAAGGGAAGCCTTTAGTTTTGAGGGTACCCCTGTAAAACTCTTGGTCAGATCCCGTCGTCGGAAAAAGGGGTGAAATAACGTGGCTGCTTTCTTATTGATTTTATCCTATTTAATTGGCTCACTTTCTTTTAGTTATTTTATTTCCAAAGCAGTAAAAGGAGTGGACATTCGTGATGTTGGCAGCGGTAATGCAGGTGCTACAAACGTTGCCAGAGTCCTGGGCTTAAAATATGCAGTGCTGGTCCTAATTTTGGATGCCCTGAAAGGGCTTGTCGTTGTTCTGCTGGCCTCACATCTTCATGTGGAAACATGGCTGCTCTTGTTTTCAGCCGGAGCCGTCATTGCAGGCCACAACTGGCCACTTTTTTTTGGCTTCAAAGGAGGAAGGGGTGTTGCTACAACATTTGGTGTTTTTTTAGGCATTGCACCCATACCGGCACTAGTCATATTTTTGCTTTTTATAATTATTATTTTATGGACACGCTATGTTTCCCTTGCCTCTATAGTAGGGGCTCTGTCCATTCCTGTTGTTATGCTGCTTTTGCCCTATCCGCCCAGTTATTTTGTTTTCGGGTTAGCAGTTTGCCTGCTGCTTTTAGGAAGACATATGCCCAACATCAAAAGGCTTCTGCAAGGCAAAGAATCAAAGCTGGGCGAAAAGGTTAACATTAAGAAAACAGAAAGGTAAAACACAGATGAAGATAGGGGTTATCGGTGCAGGAAGCTGGGGCACTTCCCTGGCTATCTTGTTGGTAGGAAAAAAGTTTGATGTTACCCTTTGGATGAGAAGGGAAGAACTGCGGCAAAAAATGGTACAAGCCCATGAAAACAGTGACTACCTGCCCGGTGTTTTCTTACCGAAAAGCTTAAAATTAACCACTGATTTGGAAAACGCCGTCCGGGAAAAAGATCTGATCGTTTTGGCCATTCCCTCTCATGCCGTAAAAGAAATGGCCGGGAGAATAAAAAAATTTTTGCGTGGCGATACCATCGTCGTTAATACCGCCAAAGGCCTGGCCGAGGGTTCTTTAAAGCGCCTTTCCGAAGTGATTATAGAAAAACTCCAGCCTGATTCTTCTTGCAGGATTGCTGTTTTATCAGGCCCTAACCACGCAGAAGAAGTAAGCCGTTGCATGCCGGCGGCCACAGTTGTTGCCGCCCATGACGCAGCTTTGGCGGAAAAAGTTCAGGATATTTTTATGACATCTTATTTTAGAGTTTACACTAATTCCGATATTATCGGGGTAGAACTTGGTGGAGCCCTCAAAAATGTGATAGCCTTAGGGGCCGGAGTTTGTGATGGTTTAAACTATGGAGACAACACCAAAGCTGCCCTTTTAACAAGAGGTTTGGTGGAAATCACCCGCCTGGGCCTTGTTCTTGGTGCCAAACGAGGAACTTTCAGCGGCCTGACAGGTTTTGGAGATCTTTTTGTAACATGTAACAGTACTCACAGTAGAAATCGTTATGTAGGAATGATGTTGGGCAAGGGCCATACCATAGAGGAGATAACATCTGAAATGAAAATGGTTGCAGAAGGAATCAAAACAACCAGGGCTGCCTATGAACTATCTCTTCGCCACGGCGTAGAAATGCCTATAACAAAAGAAATGTACGCTATTATTTTCCAAAAAGGCAATCCCCGGGCTGCTGTCACAAACCTTATGCAAAGAAAAAAAACCCATGAAACAGAAGAAACAGCATTTGAATAATCCAGCAAGTAGCCCAAAATAAGGTTTGACAGGCAAGCAAACAAGAAAATAAAAATATTAAGATAAACTTTCGCAAAACACGAAGTTAACGATGCTTTATTCATCTAAACCTGTTATGTGATTAAAAAAACAGACAGGTTTTTTTATATATAATGTAATATTGTCCTTTTATCTTCATATAAATATAACGTTAGCACATTTATTGTTATATCCTTGTCCGAAATTAAAGGAGGGGAGAAGTTGTGAAGTTCGACCTTTTTGAGGATATTGTAGAACGAACTGGAGGTGATATTTATTTAGGTATTGTAGGTCCGGTCAGAACGGGTAAATCAACCTTTATAAAGAAATTTATGGAAATACTTGTTCTCCCCAATATTGATAACCCCCATGTCCTGGAAAGAACTAAAGACGAACTGCCCCAGGGAAGTGCAGGAAAAACCATTATGACCACTGAACCAAAATTTATCCCTGATGAGGCTATCGAAATAACCCTATCCCAAAATGTCATTATGAGAGTAAGATTGGTTGATTGTGTAGGTTATGCTGTCCCCGAAGCGATCGGTTATGACGATGACGAAGGCCAACGTAGAATGGTATCCACTCCTTGGTTTGAGGAACCGATCCCCTTTGAAGAAGCCGCTGAAACCGGAACCCGGAAAGTAATCCAGGATCATTCCACCATTGGCATAGTTATTACCACGGATGGGACAATTACAGATATCCCCAGGGAAAGTTATATCGATGCCGAAAAAAGAGTCATTAATGAATTAAAAGAAATTGGCAAGCCTTTTGTCGTAGTTCTTAATTCTGTCCGGCCTTTTTCCGAAAGCACACTGCAACTCAAAAATGAGCTTTCGGAAAAATATGAGGTACCGGTTGTTTCATTAAATTGCCTGGAGTTGAGTGAAAACGATATCAATGTTCTGTTCAAGGAAATTCTTTATGAATTTCCCGTCCGGGAAATTAGTATTAATTTGCCTACCTGGATCGAAGCTTTGGGGCCTTCGCATGAACTGACTGTCGAGTATGCCGACATCATAAAGGAACATCTTCTTAACGTAGAACGTTTAAATGAAATCGAAACGGCCGTGGAAACAATTAAGGGTTATGATACTGTTGAAGATGTTTTTATCAGGAGCATCGAACCGGGCAAGGGTTCTGCACTGGTAGAAATCGCCGTGCCGCAAGAACTCTATGATAAAACACTATCCGATATTTGCGGGGTGACCATCACTGATCAAGCCGATCTTCTAAAGGTATTGAAAGAATTTTCCTATGCCCGTAAAGAATACGATAAAGTTGCCCAGGCTTTACAGGATGTCAAAGAAAATGGCTACGGGATCGTTCCTCCTTTTTTAGATGAAATTTTTCTGGAAGAACCGGAAATAATACGCCAAGGAAGCCGCTTTGGTGTTCGGCTTCAGGCCAGTGCACCTTCCTTGCACATCGTACGAGTCGATATCAAATCAGAATTTACACCCATCGTAGGTTCGGAAAAACAAAGCGAAGAGCTTGTAAATTATCTTGTAGAAGAATTTGCCGAAGATCCGGAAAAACTTTGGGAGTCAAATTTATTCGGAAAATCCCTTTATGAACTTGTAAAAGACGGAATTTCCGGAAAACTAAGCAATATGCCCCCAAATGCCCAACAAAAACTTAAAGAGACACTGGAAAGAATAATCAATGAAGGCAGCGGAGGGCTGATCGTTATAATTTTATAATTTACATATAGCGAACACAAGTTTTTTTATAAACCGAAAAACCCAAAAAAAAGAAGCACTTCTTGATAGGGGTGCTTTTTTATTTTTGTTAAAAAGTGAAACAAAAAAACAGGAAAACATGTCTATAATTATAGAATAAGATAAGAATAAAAGTGAAAAGGAATCAAACTGTTCAGGGGCAAAAACAAACATGTATTAATTTAAAAGGGGGTTTCGTACTTTTGAAAAAAACGCCTGTCATTTTTTTAGTTATCTTAACAGTTCTGTTTTTTACAGGATGTGGAATTTTTAAGAAACCTGTTCATACTGATTTATCAGAAAAACAAGCTCCGGAAAAACAAGTCGAGCCGGAACAAATTCAGGAACCTGTTGTTTCAGGGTATGAAATTTTAGAGGAAACTGATGCTTTGCCAATGCCGGTAGTAAATGCAACTGAACAATTAAAAAAACAAAAGGGTTATTTTGTTTTTGATCCCCGGGAATTTGCTGCCGAGGAAGATATTTATATACTTATATTTGCAGGAGAAAAACCTACCGGTGGATATTTTATTTCTGTAAATTCTTTGGACCGTAAAGACAATACTTTAGTTATAACAGTCGAGGAAAAAGAGCCTGCCCCAAATGAAGGAGTCATCCAGGTCCTAACCTATCCTTCGGTAATCATAAAAATGTTTGATTTATATGAAAACTATGAAGTGATAAACCAAGATAATGTAAAATTCGAAGAAATTTCTAAAGAAGGGAAGGAAGAATGAGACGTGGGCAAACAGAAAAACTCCAATACAAAAGGCTTTTTTTTATCTGGATGGAAAAATTATAAAGAAAAATTTTACACAACTATAGAAAAACAAATCGTAGAAATAAAAGAAAAACCGTTTAAAGTAGCTCTGGGATGTGCCCTGGGTATAGGCATAAATTTCATTCCCACCTTTGGTGTTGGATTTGTTCTGGCTTATTTTTTAGCAATAATTTTTAGAGCTAACCAAGCTTGCGCGGCCGCAACCAGCCTGCTGACAGGAATTTTGATTCCTTTAATGTATGCTCTAAATTTTGTCACCGGTGGATTAATTTTGGTTCCGGTTATGGAAAAAGAAAACATCCTGGAATTTATAAAAAATCAATATTTTTTAATTTTGAGAACCGGTCCTTTAAAAGACAAGATCTTAAGTGCCGCCGAACTTTTTGGTGTTACTTTTTTACTGGGCGCGGTTGTAAATGCACTTGTTTTTAGCCTGGGTTTCTATTTTTTTGTGAACTATATATTAAAAAAATATAAAAGCTGATTTTTGATTTCACTACATAGATACAATTGCAATTTCCTGTTTTTAAAGAATTGAATTTTCTCAGTGAAAACAACTTCTGCTTTTTATATTTTAAGTAAACTGATATGTTAAAAGACACGGGCGATATATGCTTTAATTTAAAGAAGCCGTTTTGGTAGAAGAAATTTTAACATCCGGGAACTTGTTTTCCTTTGCAATGTAGAAAATTCTTCCCTGGAAAAATAAAGTTTTTCGTCTGCTGTTTCCTTTACAATTTTTGTGCTTAAAAGAAGATTGAGTGCATCGGGCTTGTAATCGCGCAATTTTAACATTTTACTGAAAAAAGTTTGTGGTACAATCCCCAGTTCATCACGTGTCAATGCGTTATTTGCCTTTAAAGCATTTTTTTGCCGGAAAATTTTTATAACTGCAATAATAGCCCGTCTTTGTAAAAGTAAAGGAAGAGCAAAACAAAGAAACAACAAAAATGCTATTATGAGTACAAAAATCAAAGACTGCATAATAATTCATCACCTTTCTATTTATAAATGCGAAAAGCATTTAAAGGTATAGTTCGTTTATTGTAACAAAAAGTCCTTTTTTAAAAAAACTATTTTAAATTATTTCTCCAATTGCCGTTATTCATCGCATGTTATTATTTTTACAGCTTTTTTTAAAAAAATACCTTTCTGGGTTTTGCTTAAATTTATTTACTTGTGTTAAGATATTAGTAGCTATTCAATTAGACAAAAAAAGGACCATCTTCACCCTGGCACACGTTATGCTTGATGTTAAGGTGGCCAATTAACAACATTGTGAACAACATTATGTTAACTATTAAATTTGGTGTTTTTAGCAGCTGTTTTGCTGCTGATTGATTACAACTATATTGTACTAGTTAGGAGGTAATACAATGATTGAACTATATGTTAAGGATGGGTGTGCTTATTGCCAAAAACAGATCAAACAACTAGAACAGGAAGGTCTTTCTTACCGGTTATTCAACGTTAGCCATGATAGTTCTGCGTTAGAGACGGCCAAGGTAAAATATGGCGCCGGAATTGTACCGGTACTTGTTGAAGACGGAAAAGTCAAGTCTATCGGTTACCAGGGCAAGGGTTGAGGTATTTAGGACATCGCTGTGAGCGATGATTTGTTTTTCTTTCTTTCTTTATTCAGGGGCAATTATTTTTGGGTGGGAGTAAGCTTTTTTAAAAAATAGTTACAAACGTAACCATACTGCTTTCAATTATCTTATAATTTTGGTATAATGATGTAAATCCTTACAAACTTGGTAGGTTATTAAAATAGGGGAATGATAGCAAGTACACACCGGTAACATGGAGGTAAGTGTAATAAAATACCATTACAGATGGAGGTGTAAGATATGAAGATTGCGATTACTTCTCAAGGGCCGGAAATGGACAGTTTGGTGGATCAACGCCTTGGCCGCTGCACCTACTTTGTTTTAGTAGATGAAGGGCAACATGAGGCGATTGCAAACCCCAGTGCAGAAGCAGCAGGGGGTGCCGGCGTTCAAACTGCGCAATTTTTGATGGATAAAGGAGTGGGTGCAGTGCTTACCGGAAACGTCGGACCGAAAGCTCATGCTGCATTAAATACCGGAGGCATCAAGATTTATACCGGGATTAGCGGAACAGTAACCGATGCTTTGGAACAGTATCAACAAGGCAAATTAAACCTAGTCTCAGGTTCCACAGTGCCTTCCAATTTCGGCACTGGCGGGGGAAGGGGTAGAGGTGGAGGAAGAGGTGGAGGTCGTGGCGGAGGCGGAGGAAGAAGATTTCAATAAAATATAGTTTGAAGGAGGCAATGTATATGCCCGGCTTTGATGGAACGGGCCCACAGGGTGCCGGCCCAATAACCGGCAGGGGGCGCGGGTTTTGTTTTTTACCTGCCCGGAGAAGGAGAGCCGTGCCTTCTTACCCCAGGCCTTCCGGCAACCAATTCTTTAATGCCCCGCGTTTTGGCCTAGGTCCAAAAAATGGCCGAGGCCGGAATAACCGGGGACGCGGTTTTTGGTAGAAACAGCAAAACAAAAATTCGAGATTATGTTAACAAGTTGAAGTTATGGATAGTATAAAAACCCACGCAATTTGCCATTGTGAGGGTTTTTATGAATATATTATGAATATATTATGAATATATAATGTACATATATATTTTACTAAAATAAATTCTACATGACATTATCACAGAATAACTACATCCGCTCGTGAAACTATTGACTTTAGTTTAAGTAAATGGTACAATACATATCAACAGGTAACGGGGCGTGGCGCAGCTTGGAAGCGCGCTTGACTGGGGGTCAAGAGGTCGCAGGTTCAAATCCTGTCGCTCCGACCACGATTATAACGGGGTTCATCACAAACATAAGAGTCCCGAAAAGGCTAAAGTTCACGCAAAGTTCCTAGTAATCTTTGCGGGAACTTTATTTTTATATAAGATCATCACTGAAGACTGTTCAGAACTTCCAAATTCTAAAATAAGTAATGGGGAATGCCCCGCCCGACTTTTATATATAAAGTGGGCCTGCTTTCCCCCCCCGGCTATTCGCTATTTGCACTTTAGGTGAAAAACAATTTCCGAATAAGGCTTCCTGTCCCTTTCGGTTCTATTTAGAACAGGTCTTTTAAATTTGTTGACAATTTCCATACCTGCTTTTTTGGCGATTTCGGGGTACAAATTATGTTTATCATTAGCAACCATAAAAACATCATAATTTTTTACCATAAATTTTTTGCAATTTATAAGAACATCAGATATTCCTTTCACATAGGATTGCCGGGCTTTTTTTCCTTTCCCTTTGTATAAAGGACCTATTTCAAGCTTATCCTTTCTTTTAAAATTGAATAATTCATAAGCGTAAGCATGTTGCTCATGGTAATTAATGTTTCCAACATACGGCGGTGAAGTAAAAATACCTTTAATTTTTTTTTCTTTCAGCAGTTTAAATAAAGCAGGATTTATGTCTTTGATCCCGCTACTTATGTTCATTGTCCTGGAATCCCCGTTAATAATAGCATAACCAGCATTGGTTTTTATTTTACCATACTCTTCGATTCGCTTCATGGTATCGTTTAAATATCGCCTAAATCGTGCTCTTATTGTCATAATTGGTTTGCAAATCTTTTTGTGTTTTTTACAGTAATATGTTTCAAATTGTGGTTCTTTTAGGGTAGCCAGGTCATAATGCTTAGTTGCCCTACAAGATCTAACTGTTCTACTTAAAACAACCATCATAAAGTTTTTTACACTTTTATCTGTTTCTTTTTGTATTTCATCACTGACTAAATCGACCTCATTTTTAATATTTTTTAAAAGCCATCTGTCCAAAAAATTATTTCCGCCGGCAGGTTTGATTTCGACATCGTATTTGTGCATCAGCCTGTGGTATACAGATAGAAAGTCTTTTTCCTTTTCTTTGCCATATTTCCCCTCGTCAAGCAAACCTTGCCTGATGTTATATTTAAAATCCGGATTTGGAAAATGTTCTTTGTTAAAACGATGCATTTCGTTAGACAATTCTTTTTCAAAAGCTAAAATATTTTTACCAAATTTGCCTTCTTCTAATTTATTTAAAATCCTGTTCGACACTTTCTGTAATAGATTAATGTCATAATCTTGAACTTTACATTTTGATATCAGGCAATTAAATTCAGATATATCTATACCTATTCCATGTATTCCAAGTTCATTGGCTTGAACCAGGGTTGTCCCCGAGCCCAAGAAAGGGTCTAATATTATATCGCCTTTTTGAAAATATATTTCCTTTTTAAACTCATCAGTGTGATCGTCAATAAAATATTGAACTAACTGAGGAATAAATTTTCCTTTATAGGGATGTAATCTGTGTACGTGTTTGGTAGTATCTCTTTCCTTTAAATGTTCAAAAGCCAAATGCCAGTTTAGATCATTTCCTAGTTCGTTTGTCCATTTTAGCCTTCTATCACTATAAAATTTCTCATAATATTTCATCAACTCTTTATAGTTGACCAGTGTTTTGTCATTTTCAGTATACTTTCTTAACCAGCCGTATTGTATAAGATAGGAGATGTTACTATAATTTATGTTTCCGGGCATGTTGATTTTCTTTTCCAGGTAATCATTTATAATTTCAATTGCATCCTTAATCGTTACCAGTTCCTTCAAATTTTATCTCCTCCAACTAACATTTCTTAATATACTATTAATGTTATTAGTTAACCCCAGCAAAAAACCCTACATTGCTATCTGTAAAATAGTCCCCTGAACAAAATCCGGGTGTTTTGCAAAAGCTGAAACCGCAATTATCAAATCCGATCGAAAATGGTGTATAATTAACCATGCTGGTATACTGGAACAAAAAGCTACATAGGCTTGCTAAAATATTCTTAAAAAGAGGTGGAAGTATTGGATAAATACGAAAATAAAATGAAGGAATATATGTTTGCCCATGAAATTCACGGCGAACATTTAGTTTTTGAGCAAGCATGTCATTCAGTTGAGGCTGCTGCCAAAGCGGCAAACGCTACTCCGGAGGATCTGGTGAAAAATATTTGCCTCATCGACAGCGAAGGGCGTTTAATTACAGCAATTGTTAAAGGAGAAGACCGGGTCAGTAGAAAAAGGGTCGGAAAAGCACTTGGCATAAAACCACCCCGGATTGCCACACCGGAAGAAATTATAGCCGGGTCGGGCTACCCGGTAGGAGGTGTCCCTTCATTCGGTTATGAAGGGCAGTACTTAATTGATCCTAAAGTAATGGAAAAAGATTTGGTCTATACCGGTGGGGGTTCCCCAAACTCACTTATCAAAATTTCAACCGGTGAACTTCAAAAAGCTAACAACGGTTTGGTTGTGCGTATTAGAAAATAAACACAAGTAATTTTTTAAAATAAAAGCTTGGTAAAAATATTTGAAGGCTAAACGAATTTCAAAATTAGCAATGTAAATCTGAAATAATTATTAAAGCCCGGAAAGGTGTTGTTTTTTATTATTTAAAGCAGTTAAACGCAAATATCTTCTGTTTGGATAAGCACATATCTTTTTTTAAAAATATATTCCGTAATCATTGACTTTTACACTTAATTTGTTACAATTTAACTTGACCTTAAACCAAATTTTAAAAAGGGGGTTTTGGAAAATGCGCGCTTTAGGCCGTCACGTTCTAGCTGAGTTTTATGGGTGTTCTCCGGATATATTAAACAACACCCGGCAGATCGAAGAAATTATGATTAATGCAGCTCTGGAAGCAGGGGCCGAGGTCAGGGAAGCTGTCTTCCATGAATTTTCCCCTCAAGGAGTAAGCGGTGTTGTGGTAATATCCGAGTCGCATTTGGCTATTCATACGTGGCCCGAACACGGCTATGCCGCGGTGGATGTGTTTACTTGCGGGAATACTGTAGATCCCTGGGTTTCGTGTTACTTTTTAAAAAAGCAATTTACAGCCGAACGAATGGCGGCTAAAGAAATAAAACGTGGCATTTTCGAATTTGACCAAATTAAAACAGAGTATCCCGAACAAAAGTCTGCAGTATAAAAACCAGAACACTAAAAAGACTACAGCCCTGAAAAGGAGGCCTTGTTTTGTTACCTCTCAGCGGGAAATGGTTCATTGAGTATACGCACCCCAGCCAGGCTCATATGTACGGCATAGAACGGTACGTTTACGATGGAAAGACGCCATTTCAAAACATTGAAATCGTTGACACAGATTTTTTTGGTCGCTGCCTAATTTTGGATGGGAAAATTCAATCGTCCAATTACGACGAATTCATTTACCACGAAGCTTTAGTTCACCCAGCTATGGTAATACATCCTTCACCTAAAGAAATAATGGTTATAGGCGGCGGAGAGGGAGCTGTTTTAAGAGAGGTATTAAAACATCCTTCTGTTGAGAAAATTTTGATGGTGGATATTGATCGCCAAGTGATAGATGTTTGCAAAAAGTATTTGCCTGATTGGAACCAGGGCTCCTTCGATAATCCCAAAGTGGAGTTGTATCATATGGATGCCCGCAAATACCTTGAGGAAAACACCGGTAAATGGGATGTTATTTTTCTTGATCTTACGGAACCATTGGATAACAGCCCTTCCTATCTGTTATTTACCAAGGAGTTTTACCGTCTGACTGCACAGAGAATCAAAAAAGGGGGAAGCGTTGCCTTGCAGGCCGGTTCCCTAAATCCAAAGTTCATTGAATGCCATGGTGCAATTTACAATACCCTGAAACTAGTTTTTAAAAACGTTGATTCCTATGGTGCTTTCATTCCTTCGTATGATACAAAATGGGGCTTCATCTATGCTTCGCAAAAAGACAGCGCCCTTAATTTCACCGGCCCGGCAATTGATGAATGCCTTAATAAAAGAAAGATCGAAGATCTGCGATTTTATGATGGTTTAACCCATTTGCACATTTTTACCCTAGCCAAAAACATCCGTGCTTTGCGTTCTGCGGAAAAGCGGATAATTGAGGATGACAATCCTCTGTTCATTTACTAAGTTTTAGAAAGGCTTCTCTTTTTTACAATAAAAACGAGAAGCCTTTCTTTTTAGCAAATCGATTATGTTACACAGGAGGCCTTTTTTATGGAAAAAACTTTTGTAATGCTCAAGCCGGATGCTGTTCAGCGTAATCTCATTGGTGAGGTAATTGGCAGATTTGAAAAAAAAGGGTTAAAGTTAGTAGCCTTAAAAATGCTTACAATAGACCAGGAAATGGCAAATCAGCATTATAATGAACATGTAGGCAAACCTTTTTTTGATGATCTTGTCAGTTTTATCACCTCCGGGCCGGTGGTTGCCATGGTTTGGGAAGGTAGGCAGGCAATCCAGGTGGCCCGTAAAATGATGGGAAGTACGGATCCTCAGGAGGCCCCAACGGGAACCATCAGAGGCGACTATGGCCTTTTTACCGGCAACAACATTGTTCACGGATCAGATTCCCCTGAAAGTGCAGCCCGGGAGATCTCTCTTTTCTTTTCACAGAAAGAAATAATAAGCTATAAAAAATGCGCAGAACCCTGGATTTATGGGGAAAAAACCGAATAATAGCAGAAGGATACATGTTTTGTAGTAATTTATTCCGGGTTTTTTGTTATGGGAAAGAGATTTATCATTTTATTTGATTTCTTTTAAAATACGAAGGAATTTAGGGAACAAAAATAGAAATAATCAGTTAGACTAAAGAGGCTAAAGAAGGAAAACGGCATTTTCCCTCGAAGTAATGAAAGTGGAAGATGACCCTGAATGATAAAAAAATCACGATCGGAAAAATCGTTAAGGTAAAAACTGAAAAACATCACCTGTAAAAATTGCAGATTTGTAACGTGAGGGGGAAAACATGGGACAACACTACCCGCCGTCTATGAAGTTGGTAACCAAGGAAATCGAACATCATCTTCAAAAAAATAACGATTTGGCACCGATTTTTAAAATCTATAAAAAAATCCTGAAGGTTCAATTAAGCTATTTGCATAAAATTGGAAACATCCACAATGGTCTTTCCGCTGAAGAAATCAAAAATTGTTTCCGAAATGAAAAATATTTATTGGCCGAAAAAAAACTGGAAATAAATTCGGATCTTTTCATGAAAATTCTCAGCGCTACTTGTAAAGCACTCAAGGAAGCCAGCCCTGCAGCACCCGAATCACTTTTAGAATTACCCGGAGCAAATGTTTTTAAAAATGGTAATCTGGAGGAATTTTTAGGGGCAATAGCCTTATTTAACAAACAGGAGCTGGAAGATTTTATAAGGAAACAAAAAATTGATAAAAAAATAGGACTGGATGGAGAGATTATTTCTTTTGTCGTTTTTACGAGTCTCAGTCCATTTTACAGTGCCTACATGAGGGAGGTGAACCAACAAGTAGGTTTTACAATATGGCGCCAGGGCTACTGTCCTATATGCGGCCAAACAGCAGTTATGGCCAGGCATAGAAGCGAAAATGGCGCGCGGGTTCTGGGGTGCTGGCTTTGCCATGCAGAATGGGTTTACCCCCGCCTGGAATGTCCCTACTGTCACAATGCGGAGCAAAAAAAGCTGCGTTTTTTCTACGTGGTAGGTGATAAAGCCCGCCAGGTCCATGTCTGCGAAAAGTGTAAGCTTTACCTGAAAACTGTTGACGGGAAGGTCTTGGAAAAAGACGTTTCACTGGAAGTCGAAGCATTAGCAACTGGTTATTTAGATGTACTGGCTAGGGAGGAGGGTTATAAACCACCTGGTGAAGCAGCTGTACTGAATTAGTCTGATTAACATAAGCCGGATATTTTTTATGGTGGCCGTTTTATTTTGAAACTTATTCTTAAAATGGGGTCAATATTTATATATTCTTATCATCTAATATTTATCTTTTTTATGTTTATTTTTTATTTATCTTTGGCATTTATTACTGAAATGAGGTGAAATACCTTCATGAAGATTTCTCGAAGAAACTTTTTATGGATATCCGGCGCAGTAATTACGGGAAGCTTAGCTTTGAAACTGGGCCTTACCCCTGAAGAGAAGGTTGTTTCTAAAGATCTGAGGATCCAATACGCAGAGTCATCTACCACGATCTGCCCGTTTTGTGGTGTAGGATGTGGAATTATTTGTTATGTTGAAGATGGCAAAGTAGTGGGCACAGAGGGTGACCCTGATCATCCGATCAACGAAGGGGCACTTTGCAGTAAAGGGTCTGCCCTTTATAACATGGCCTATGTTTATGATGAGAAAGGTGTGCCGCAAATTAACCCCAGGCGGCTGACACAGGTTCTATACCGTGCACCATATGCTACTGATTGGGAGGTTAAGGATTGGGATTGGGCTTTGGAAACCATTGCCCAACGGATTAAAAAAACTAGAGACACGACATTTGAAAAAACCGACAGCGATGGGGTCACTGTAAATAGAAGTAAAGCCCTGGCCTGGCTGGGCAGCGCTATGTGCAACAATGAAGAAAATTATCTTTTTCACAAGCTGGCCAAAGCGCTGGGGATTATCAACATTGACCACTGCGCTCGTCTTTGACACTCTTCTACTGTGGCCGGTCTGGCCAACTCATTCGGTCGAGGAGCGATGACTAATCACTGGATTGATTATCGGAATTCCGATGTGCTTATGAATTTTGGCGGAAATACTGCCGAAAATCATCCCATATCGATGCGGTGGATTCAAAAAGCCCGGGAAAAGGGAGCTAAATTAATAGTGGTGGATCCACGCTTTACACGGACAGCTGCCATTGCTGATTTGTATGCCCCCATACGCCCGGGAACAAATATTGCTTTTTTAGGTGGCTTGATAAATTATGCCATTCAAAACGATCTTTATCAGAAAGAGTATGTAGTGAATTACACTAATGCTTCTTATCTGATAAACCCTGAATTTTCCTTTAACGACGGACTTTTTTCCGGGGCAGCAGTAGATGATAACGGTAAAGTATCTTATGATAAATCTACCTGGACCTACCAGACAGACGGAGACGGAAACATCATCAAGGATTACACACTGCAAGACCCCAACTGTGTTTTTCAACTAATGAAAAAACACTATTCCCGTTATGACGTGGATACAGTCTGCCGGATTACCGGTTGCCCCAAAGATAAGTTCCTGGCAGTTGCTGACCTTTACTGCAGTACGGGGAAACCTGGAAAAGCCGGCAATATTATGTATGCCATGGGTATCACCCAATTCACCCATGGTTCTGAAAACGTTCGCGCTGTCGCTATGGTTCAGACACTGCTGGGCAACATGGGTATTGCCGGAGGCGGCGTAAATGCCCAGCGTGGCCAACAGAATGTGCAGGGTTCTACCGATATGGCCATTCTTTTTGGCAATATGCCCGGTTACCTGGGACACCCCAAGGCAGCCTTGCATCCTACCCTTGCGGATTACAACAGGGTGGAAACACCGGCGACTAGCTACTGGAGCAATAAGCCCAAATTTATCATCAGCATGCTTAAAGCTTTCTGGGGCAAACATGCTAACAGCGAGAACGATTTTTGCTATGATTATTACCCAAAGTTGGATAATAAAGATCGTTCACATATCGCTATGTACAAGTACATGGGCGAAGGGGAAGTAAAGGGCATGATCTGTTGGGCGGACAACCCGGCAGTCAGTGGCCCCTCCGCCTCAGGTAAGCGCAACTATAGCGCCAGCCTGGACTGGCAGGTCGTCGTTGATATATTTGAAAACGAAACGGCCACTTTCTGGAAGGAACCCGGAGTCGATCCCACTACAATTGCCACTGAGGTATTCCTTTTGCCGGCTGCTTTGCATATTGAACGAGAAGGTACAGTGGCCAACAGCGGACGTTGGATCCAGTGGCGTTATAAAGCACAGGAACCACCGGGAGATGCCAAATCCGATCTTTGGATTGTGGATAAGCTTTATAAAAAAATTCGTAAAGCATACGAGGCAGATCCCGGGCCTTTTGCCGATCCCATTTTAAAACTAAACTGGGACTACGGTGAAGATATTGATGCTGTTGCCGTAGCCAAGGAGCTTAACGGCTATGAATCTGACAGCGGGAAACTGTTGACTAACTTCACTGTGTTGGCCGATGACGGCTCCACAACCTGCGGCAACTGGATTTATAGCGGTTACTACAATAATGACGAAGACCCGCATTGCAAACGCCGCATCAAAGAAACAGAAGGTATCGGCAGCAACCCGGATTGGTCCTTTGCTTGGCCGGTCAATAGGCGCATTATTTATAACCGCTGTTCTGCCGATCCGCAGGGTCGTCCTTGGGATCCGGATGCACCGGTATTATGGTATGAAAATGGAGAATGGAAAAGAAACGACGTGCCGGACTTTAATGCCGATATCCCGCCGGAAGAAACAGCGCGTGCACCTTATATTATGAACCCTGAGTTACAGGCACGTTTTTTTGCACCGGGTATGGTTGAAGGCCCCTTCCCTGAACATTATGAACCCTGGGAAAGCCCGGTGGATAACATATTGTCTGCCATTCAATATAATCCTGCTATAACCGTGTGGTACCCTGATTCGCGTGGTGATCGACAGCAGTTCCCCTACATTGCTACTTCCTACCGGTTAACCGAACACTATCAGACCGGAATGATGACTCGTAATATGCCCTGGCTCAATGAGGCTATGCCGGATTTATTTGTAGAGATTAGCCCTTCGTTGGCGGCAAAACTGGGCATAGACAACGGGGATCTGGTTATAGTGGAAAGCAAACGTGGCCAATTTGAAGCGCCGGCTTGCATTACACCACGTTTACAACCATTAAAAGTTGACGGTGAGGAACAGGAAATAGTCGGCATGTTCTGGCACTGGGGTTATGCCTGTATGTCCAAAGGTCCGATCGCTAACGACATTACGCCGTCGATCGGATGTGCCAACACGACCATACCGGAATTTAAAGCATTCTTATGCAATATAAGGAGGGCTGGATAAATGGAAAGAAAAGTTAGGGTTATCGATACAACTAAATGTATAGGATGCCGATCTTGTCAAGTTGCCTGCAAAAACTGGAATCAACTTCCGGCAACAGAGACAGCGTTTGCCGGTTCCTACGAGAATCCTTCCGATTTCAGCCCAGATACCTGGAGCAGGGTAAGGTTTAATGAATATACAAACAATGGGGAAGTAAATTGGTATTTTTCCTTTTGTTCCTGCATGCACTGCACAGAACCAATATGTACAAATATTTGCCCTTACGATGCCATCCATAAGACCGATTTGGGCCCGGTTCTAGTTGATATGGAGCTTTGCGTGGGTTGTGGTGCCTGTGCTGCTGCCTGTCCTTACCAGGTACCTAAAATAGGTGGAGGCAAATCGTGGAAATGCACTTTTTGCTTCGATAGGATTAGCAATGGGTTAGAACCTGCATGCGCTAAAGCCTGTCCTACCAATGCAATTTCTTTTGGGGAAGCAAGTGAAAAAATTACCGAAGCAGAGGCCAGGGTGGCTCTGCTTCGGGAAAATGGATATGCTAATGCCCAAATCTATGGCAAGGAAGAACTGGGCGGTTTATCAGTAATTTATATACTTGCTGATGCACCGGATAAATATGGCTTGCCTGCCGATCCAAAATTCTCCTTGGCTACCTTTTACCTTTGGAAAGCCGCTTCTGCTCCGCTTAAAGCTTTAGCAGCAGTTGGGCTGGCGGCAGGTACGCTTTCCAGCTGGTTCAAATTGCGCAAAGATAAAGTTGCACAAGAGAAAAAGGAAAAAGAATCAACATTAACAAAGAACCGATAAAAACAATTATCAAAGTATTATCGGAAACAAAGAGGCAGAAGGGTGAATCCGCTCTTCTGCCTCTTTATAAACATCGGTTTAATCAGCGTGATCAAACTTATCATTATTTTTTAATATTATCAAAACAATAAGAGGCACTTTTTTTGTCCCCCAAAAGATCATACAGCACACCCATTTCAAATAGTACTTTTGGTTCCATGGGATTTAAGGTGAGTGCTTTCTTAAAATTTTGCAGTGCTTCGACAAATTTTCCGATAAGCATGTAAGCCCTGCCAAGGCAATAGCAAACTTCCCAATCATAAGGCAGGGCAGCTTTAACTTTTTCAAAAATCTCCGCGGATTTTTTATATTTTCTTAGATTAAAATAGATGGCCCCCATATTGAAATATCCTATGTAAAAAGAGGGATCTTCTTCAACAGATAAAGAAAATTCATATAATGCCTCCTCGTATTGCCTTTCATTGGCATAAATATTACCGATAGCGTTATAAACAAAAGCATTAAGATGAGGATCGCGATTTAAAGCTTTAACTAATCGTAATTTGCTGAGAGCTTGATTATAAAGTCCTTTTTGGCTGTAGGCCAGCCCCAGGCAAAAATGGCCAAAAATAAAATTAGGCTCTATCTTTACGACTTTTTCGAATTCGTTTATGGCTTCTTCCAACATAGCCAGATCCCAAAATCCAAGCCCTTTTCGGAAAGAGTCAATGCCTTGCTCGCTTTCCAATTTCAAAAAAAATTGTTTGCCGGACACTGTACTTTTATTACAATCAGAACTTATTTCAGGTAAGAAATCAGTGTTCTCGCTCTTTAAATTTATATCCTCCAGTAAATGATCGGGAAAAACATCCGGCAAAATAAAATTGTATTTTTTTTGTAACTCGTTAACTTTTTCCTCAAAATACAACCAGTATTTTACGCATTGGTCCATGATATTGCGTAAATTTAACAGATTGTTAATTATACTTTCTTTGTCATCAGGATCATTTTTCAGATCCTCTTCGATTATTTTTATTGATTCAAGAATTTTTTCAAACCCTCGAAAAAACATGATTTGACCTCCTCATCGAAAATGCTATAATTAATATTGCGTAGTTCTTTTTTGTTATACTCTATGTTGATTTTATTTATACATTTATCCTGGATAATAATCTGACAATAAGGCAATCTAACGACGGCAACCTGGCACTTAGGCAAGTTCTACCATACTTCATCCAGATGGTGATTTCCCGGCATGATTTAAAATATTATGCTGTTGGTTTAAAACAGTTGACGCTTAAAGAAAAATAGGTTATACTGTTAAAGGCACTGACAAATAGATAAAGTGCATGCCGACGTAGCTCAACAGGCTAGAGCAGCTGATTTGTAATCAGCAGGTTGCGGGTTCGAGTCCCATCGTCGGCTCCAGAAAATATAAGATGGAGAGGTACCCAAGTCCGGCCAAAGGGGGCAGACTGTAAATCTGCTGGCGTTGCCTTCACTGGTTCGAATCCAGTCCTCTCCACCATTATATTCCAAAGGGGGAACTTTGGCCCCCGATGTGGGCCATTAGCTCAGGCGGCAGAGCACCTGACTTTTAATCAGGGTGTCCCAGGTTCGAATCCTGGATGGCTCACCATTTTTTTGCGAGAGTGGCGGAACGGCAGACGCGCCAGGTTCAGGACCTGGTGTCCGCAAGGATGTGGGGGTTCAAATCCCCCCTCTCGCACCATAGCTTTTTAAAAAACTCCTGGCACATCCGGAGTTTTTTTATTTAGACTGGCAAAAACGGTTATAGTAAATGGGGAAAGATATTGCAGGAATTATCATATCTTTCCTCGAAAGTTTATTTAAATTCTATTCCGGAAGGGTGTTTGCTTTGTCCTTGATAAAAAATGAAAGCCTTGCCCCTAAGGGTATGGAAAAAATTTTATGGGTACGGGAACATATGCCTGTTCTCAGGGAGCTACAAAAAAGATACGGAGAAAATAAACCTTTTAGAGACCTTAACATTGCCATTTGTATTCACCTGGAGGCTAAAACAGCATTCATGGCTCTTATGCTTCAAGAAGCCGGTGCAAAAGTTGTTATCACCGGCAGCAATCCCCTTTCCACACAGGATGATGTAGCTGCGGCTTTGCATAGTGAAGGGATAGAGGTATATGCCTGGCATGATGCTTCTGCGGAAGAATATGAGGAACATCTTTATTTAACCGCAAGCAAAAAACCCCATTTGATTATTGATGACGGGGGTGATCTTGTTTCCCTCCTGCACAAAAACTTTCAAGATCGTATTCCCCGTGTAATTGGCGGTGCTGAAGAAACAACAACCGGCCTTATCAGGCTCAGAGCCATGGAAAAAAACAAAATTTTAGGCTTTCCTATGATAGCGGTCAATGATGCTCGTTGCAAATATCTTTTTGATAACCGTTATGGGACAGGGCAGTCAGTCTGGGATGGAATCATGCGTACCAGCAACCTGATCGTGGCGGGGAAAAATGTCGTTGTGGCAGGATACGGCTGGTGCGGCAAAGGTGTTGCCATGAGAGCCAAAGGACTTGGTGCCAGGGTTATTGTCTGTGAAATAGATCCTGTTAAGGCACTTGAAGCCCATATGGACGGTTTTCAGGTAATGCCTTTGGCCAAGGCTGCTTCACAGGGAGATATTTTTATAACAGTAACAGGGTGCAGCAAAGTTTTTACCGGGGAACATTTTGCTGTGATGAAAGACAAAGCCATACTGGCCAATGCCGGCCATTTTGATATTGAAATAGATAAAAAAGCGCTGGCATCGTTAACGGATGGCCCACATAGAGTTCGCAAAAACATAGATGCTTATTATTTCAAGGATGGTCGCTGTATATACTTGCTCGGTGAGGGAAGATTGGTTAACTTAGCAGCAGCTGACGGCCATCCAGCGGAAATTATGGATATGTCTTTTGCTTTGCAGGTTCTAGCCTTAAATTATCTTCTTCAAAATAAAAGCCGACTGGAAAAGAAAGTTCTATCGCTACCCCCGGAATTGGATAGAGATGTTGCCTGGCTAAAACTTGAAGGCATTGGACTAAAAATTGATTCGCTTACTGCAGAGCAGAAAAACTATCTGGAAAGCTGGGAAGTTAATTCCTAGAACTGTCGTGCTATTGCAAACCTTAAGGAAAAAGGAGGAGAACGCCTGGTTACCCAGGCTTATCTGTTATGAAAGCTAAAATAGCAATTATTGGTGGAACAGGTTTTTATGATGCCAAGGTCATAAACAATCCTGAAGAAGTAGAAGTTAAAACGGCATACGGTAAAGTGCAAATAACGATCGGCAATGTTAATAAAATTGCTATTGCTTTTTTAGCGCGCCATGGAGGTAAACATGAACTACCGCCCCATCGCATAAACTACCGTGCTAATATTGCTGCTTTGAAAAACATTGGGGTTGCCAGAATCCTGGCTACAACAGCAGTCGGATCTTTAAAAAAAGAGCTTCCCCCGGGCTCGATAGCTATAATTGATCAATTCATAGATTTTACAAAAAACCGGGAACATACATTTTATGATGGGACAAATGCCAATGGCGTTGTTCATACCGATTTTACCGATCCCTACTGCCCGCAATTAAGAGAAATTTTGAAAAATGTTATGTTGGAAAAAGGAATAACTTTTGCAAAAAAAGGTACCTATATCTGTACAGAAGGGCCCCGCTATGAAACACCGGCGGAAATCAAAGCCTTTGCTCTTTGGGGGGCTGATGTAGTAGGAATGACAAATGTCCCGGAAGTTACCCTGGCCCGAGAGGCGGGGCTGTGTTATGCTAACCTTTCTTTGGTTACAAATTTTGCTGCCGGAATATCCTCGCATACTCTCACACACCGGGAGGTTGTCGAAGTAATGGGTAAAAAGATAGATCTAATTCGGGAAATATTCATGGAAACGGCAGTATCCATGCCCGCAGCAAGGGAATGTTGTTGTGGTTTAAAAGAGGACTATCCTTTAGGCAAATAAGAGTACTTTTTGCTTTTTTATTTCGTTTTGGGGGGTAAGCAAATGAAAAGTATTTCCCCGATTATTTGGAACGGCCTTTCCCTTGAGCTGCTCGATCAGCGGCTTTTACCGGAAGTAGAACGCTATGTTCATTGCCACACCTTCGATGATGTAAAAAAATGTATTGAAAAGATGGTCGTCAGAGGAGCTCCGGCGATAGGAGTGACAGCCGTCTTTGCTTTGTTATTAACTGCCCGGAAATACTTACAAAGTTTTGCCGGGCCGACTGAAAAGCATAAATTCTTTTTTTCCAGATTTCAATCCCACCTGGAAACTCACGGCGCCATTCTCAAAAAAACACGCCCAACCGCAGTAAATCTTGCCTGGGGAGTAGAAAGAATCTTAAACAAAAGCAGAAATCTAAAAAAGGCTTCACCGCTTGAGATAATAGAGGGTTTGGAGGAAGAAGCCAAGATTATTTTTGATGAGGATATTGAAATCAATCAAAAAATTGGAGAGCAGGGAGCCAAACTCATTGGCGATCACTATACTATTTTAACACATTGTAATGCCGGGGCTTTGGCTACTGCAGGCTATGGAACTGCGTTAGGTGTTATCAGAAGCGCTTTTCGTCAAGGGAAAAAAATAATGGTTTATGTTGACGAAACAAGGCCCTTTTTACAAGGTTCGCGTCTTACAGCTTGGGAATTGCAAAAAGAAGGGATCCCTTTTTCCTTAATAGTCGATAGCGCTGCAGGATACTATATCTCCAAAAAAGATGTGGATTGTATAATTGTCGGTGCAGACCGCATTGCGGCAAATGGAGATGTAGCCAATAAGATCGGCACATATTCTTTGGCTGTCCTGGCCAAAGAAAACGATGTGCCTTTTTATGTGGCAGCACCTCTTTCTACGGTTGATATGTCCATTGATTCCGGTAAAAAGATAACAATAGAAGAAAGGGATGCGGAAGAAATAACCAAATTTCGTGAATTAACCCTCGCACCGGTAGGAATAAATGCAAAAAACCCTGCTTTTGATATCACGCCGGCGAAACTAATTACCGCTTTGATCACAGAATGTGGTATAATCAAACTTCCCGATCAAAATAAGATGATCGATCTGTATAACAAAAGGGGTGAACATTCTTGAATGTAGTAAGCGCAGTGAGGAAAGCCAAAGAAGAAGCGGTAAAAATTGCCCATACTATTTTTAAAGAAGGGTTAGTTTTTGAAACATGGGGAAATGTCAGCAGCAGGCCTACAGAAAAACAAGTAGTTATAACACCCAGCGGTATTCACTACGAAAAATTGCAATACAAAGATATGATTGTAGTAAATATGTCAGGCGAAGTGGACGAAGGTAAATGGAAACCCTCTTCGGAGCTCCCTCTTCACCTATCCATATACCAGGCCCGAAAAGACGTTAAGGCTATAATACATACACATAGTATTTTGGCTACGGCATTTGCAGTATGCAGGCAAGAAATCCCCGTCGTGGTAGAAGATCTGGCCCAAGTAGTCGGCGGCCCGGTCAAGGTTGCCGAATATGCACATCCGGGGAGCGATGAGCTAGCCTTAAATGCGGTAAAAGTACTGGGTACAGAAAATAACGCCGTGCTGTTAGCAAATCATGGACTAGTTGTATTAGGTGATGATTTTCCTACAGCTTTGCAACGTTGCAGGGTAATCGAGAGAAATGCCCAGATCATTATCTGGTCTAAAATTTTAGGATCACCATATACTTTAGGCCCTAAGGAAGTAAAAGAATTAAGAAAAAAATATTTGTACGAATATGGCCAAAAGTTGCTTAAAAGGGGGAGCCACAGTTGCTGAAAAAAATACTGATTCAGCCTGACTATATACTGGCATGGGAAAACGAAAACTTCAAACTTGTTTCTTTCGGAGAAATAATAATTGAGGGCGACGAGATAACATACCTGGGACCTCGCCGGGAACATAACCGGAAGAAATTTTCCAAAACCATAAAAGGCGATCTTGTAATGCCCGGTTTTGTAAATACCCATACCCATGCAGCCATGACTCTTTTCAGGGGTTATGCTGATGATATGCCTCTTCTGGAGTGGCTGGGGGAAAAAATTTGGCCGGCGGAAGCCAAGTTAAAAAAAGATGATATTTATTGGGGATCAATGCTTGCTATTTGTGAAATGATCAAGGGTGGCACTACTTGCTTTGCTGATATGTATTTTCATATGGAAGAGGTGGCCAGGGCCTGCACAGAAGCAGGAATCAGGGCTTCATTGGCACAGGGGCTAATTGGAACGGATAAGTTAAAAGGTTCGATTAGCTTGAAAAAAAATGAGAACTTAGTACGCAACTGGCACAAGGCGGGAGAAGGAAGAATAACAGTAATGCTGGGCCCCCATGCACCTTATACCTGCCCACCGGAATTTCTGCAAAAGATTATGAAAACAGCTGAAAAGCTGGAAGTTCCTATACATATTCATCTGGCTGAAACTCGCAAGGAAATCGAAGAAAGCCTGCAAACCTATGGCAAAACACCAATAAAATTTGTTGATGATCTCGGCCTGTTTGAACATAACATCCTGGCTGCCCATTGTGTACATCTTTCCAGAGAGGAAATAGATATTCTTGCGGAAAAAAAAGTAGCAATAGCTCACAACCCAGGGAGCAACCTCAAACTTGGTTCCGGAATTGCACCCCTTGCTGATTTGTTAGAAAAAGAACTCCTTGTATCTTTGGGCACTGATGGCGCAGCCAGCAATAACAACCTGGACATGGTAGAAGAAATGAGGCTGGCCTCCCTTTTACCGAAGGGACTAAAAGAAAATGCCACAATAGCACCTGCAGAAATTGCACTAAAGTTGGCAACCATAAACGGTCCAAAAGCGCTTTTCCTGGATGAAACAGTAGGACCGCTTAAAAAAGGAGCAAAAGCAGATTTGATTGTAGTGCAACTTAAAAAACCACATTTGTTCCCCCTGCATGACGTTGTAGCACATCTGGTATACAGTGCGGCAGCCTCAGATGTTGACCTGGTTATGGTTAACGGAAAAATATTGATGGAAAAAAGAGAATTGCTAACTGTAGATGAAGAAAAAATACTTTTCGAAACACAAAAAAGGGCCACTAAACTACTTGCGGGGTTAAATTAAAAATAAAGAAGCCGCCTCTTTTATTAAAATGTTTTTTTATTATCGGGGGGATTTGAATTTGATTGTTTTATTGACTAATGATGATGGGATTCATGCCGAAGGAATTCAAGTATTGGGTGAAGCATTGCTACAAGACGAAAATGTTGAAATATATGTTGTTGCTCCGGATCACGAAAGAAGCGCTACCGGGCATGCCATTACCATGCACCGCCCGCTGAGGGCAGAAGAAGTAAAGTTTTTTCATAATGCCGGTTTAAAAGGATGGTCTGTTAATGGGACTCCTTCGGATTGTGTAAAATTAGCCGTAGAATATTTGCTTCCTCAAAAACCGGATCTGGTAATATCCGGCATTAACCGCGGTTCAAACCTGGGAACGGATGTACTTTATTCCGGCACAGTATCAGCAGCTGTTGAGGCTATTATACTGGGTATTCCGGCTATGGCCATTTCATTAACAGAACAAGAAAATCCTGATTTTCGTTTTGCTGCTAATTTTGTATTGAGGATTTTACACACTATATATAACCATGACTTACCGAATAATACTTTGTTGAATATAAATATCCCTGGCAAAACGCGCAAGAAAATCGCCGGCGTGGCTGTCACACGTTTGGGGCTGCGGCAATATCGTAATGCTTTTCAAAAGAGAATTGATCCTCGCGGCAGAAATTATTATTGGCTGGCCGGAGAAGAGGTTGATCCCACAGAAGAGGTGAAAAATTCCGATGTTGTTGCGGTAAAGAACTCTTATATATCTATAACTCCAATTCACTTCGATTTAACCAATTATGGATTATTAAATAAATTAAAAGAAATTGATTGGGAGATCTGATTGCGAAAATCCAGACTCCAAAAATATTAAAAATCATGGGTGATATTTTTGAACATTAGATTCATCAGTAAGAATTGTTTGTTGCTCCCCCGTAGTGGAAAAATGCGAGTTGATGCCAAAGTTTATTTAAATGAATACCTCTACGAAAATTTTTTGGAGGAAGAGTCTTTAAAACAACTTTCTGATGCCGCTACTCTTCCCGGGGTCTACAAACATGTTATCGGTATGCCTGATATACACACTGGTTTTGGATTGCCCATTGGCGGAATTATGGCTATGGAGGTTCCGGATGGGCTGATTTCGGCTGGAGCTGTAGGCATGGATATCAACTGCGGCGTTAGGCTTATACGCAGCAATCTCAAAGTCGGCGATTTAACAGATGAAGATTTGTTTAACCTTTTAAAGGAAATAGCTTCAAGGGTACCCACCGGAATCGGTAAAAAGAGCAAGCACCAGCATCGTGTAGGAAAATACTTTGAAGAAATTACTACTAAAGGGCTCAAGGCGCTCCTGGAATTAGGTTTTGCCCGTGAGGAGGATCATGATTTTGTTGAAGAAGAAGGAAGTTTTTCCGGGGCGGATCTGTCCAAGGTAAGCAGAAGAGCCAGAAGGCGTGGAAACCAGCTATCTACCATAGGCGGAGGTAACCATTTCATTGAACTGGAAGAAATATCCGAAATATTTGACGAAGGTATAGCCTCCACCTTCGGATTAAAAAAAGGCGATCTGGGAGTGCTTGTCCATACCGGCAGCAGAGGGTTCGGACACCAAATTTGCATTGACTATTCTTCTGTTATGGAAAAGGCAGCAAGAAAATATGGAATCGAACTTCCATCCAAAGGCCTTGCCGCTGTCCCTATAACATCTACCGAAGGCCAAAATTACCTTGCGGCTATGTCAGCAGCGATAAATTTTGCTTTTGCCAACCGGCAAATTATTACTTATGACATCAGGGAAGCCTTCAGCAGTTATTTTGATTGCCCGGACACTGAGCTCGATCTTGGAGTAGTCTATGATGTTGCTCACAACATTGCTAAATTCGAAAAAATAGAGGGTAAGGAATTGCTAGTTCACCGCAAAGGAGCTGTAAGGGCTTTGCCGCCGGGGCATACCGGAAACCCTGCTCCTTATATTTCCAGCGGACATCCTGTTCTTGTTCCGGGCAGCATGGGCACTTCTTCTTATGTAGTCGTTGCTACCCCCAAAATTGTGGACACTTTTTATTCTGTTAATCATGGAGCCGGCAGGGTAATGTCCCGTCGTGAAGCCAAAAAAACAATATCTACAAGTATGTTTAAAAAACAACTGGGGTCAGTTCTCTACTATGGAGGTAAAGCCGCAAATCTTTTAGATGAAGCCCCCGAAGCCTATAAAGATATTGATATGGTTATAAATACCCTGGCGGATATAGATATGATTACCAAAGTAGCCCGGCTTTCTCCCCTTGGTGTAATCAAAGGAGATGGTGGAGGAAGGTAAACTGCTTTGATATTTTAAAAGTATTGTTATATTTCCCCTCTTCCGGCCATATGATTGTTTTAAGGTCGGTAAGAGGGAGCTATCTTTCATGTTTTCTTTAAAAAATGATCATGCAAGCTCAAAGTTTGGATTAGAAAAAAAAATCTTGTTGCCGGTTCTTTTACTGTTATTTGTTGCTTTGCTGTACTATAATTTCGCTTATACAGAAACAACCCGCCCCGGTGCAATGCTTCAAGAAACGCTGCACAATATGGAACATAATTTTGATGCCTTCGAGCTTGAAATTATAGAACGTGGGCCAGGATACACCATGGAATTCCAAGGAAATCTGAAAAATAATAATATAATCTATGGTAAAATTTCCAACTACAAGCTGGATATTTATAAACACTCTTCCGGGAAACTTTTTATCAAGGACTTAAAAGACGATTCCTGGAAACAGGCTATCGAACTGGAACTTGATTCGCTGCAAGGATTTTTCATCTCCCCGTTACAATTACTTGTTTCCTGGTCAGACCTTTTTAAAAAAGCAAAATTTGTAAAATACCCTGGGGAAGAAGAAAGGGTTATTTTGCTTGATGTTCCCCCACAAGAATTTGTTAGAACAGTATTCCCCGGCAATTCCTTAGAAGAAAAATCGTTGCTTTTGGAATGTCTGGTCTATATTGATCCGGACGAGCAGTTTATAAACCAAATGAACCTCACTTTATTTGAACAAAATCTGTCAAAAATCATTTTTAACAGGACTTTTTTTATAAAGCGTTTTGGGCAAAAATTTCCGGGTTCAAGCCCTGCTGTTATCTAGTTTAAACTTCATGGAATAGTATTTTTCCCCATATTTCATAAAATCTGCCTCTCCCGGTTATACTTTATCATAACGTTAGGATAATGTTCCCGACAACCAAAATAACCAATAATTTTGTACATAACCAAAAAACAGCCGGTACACCTATATATAGTAAGAAATACCGTGTTTTAAGGTTGCGGGTTATAGCAAAATAACCTATACTGGGAATAGGTGGTTTTTTGATTGATAAGGAAATAAAAATACACCCTTGTTGGTTAACAATCACTAACAATTAAACAGGAGTTGTAGAATGTGAAAAAAATAATTTTAATAGAACCCAAAACAAAAAAAGGACATGTTTACAGTACTACCCGGATGCCAAGGCTGGGCCTACCCCTGCTTGGAACTCAATTAAAAGAGGCCGGGTATGATGTAAGCATCCATGTAAACCAAAGTGAAGCGTTGCCCTGGCCTAAGCTCTTGGAGGCCGACCTTGTAGGGATTTCAACCACAACTTCAACCAGTCATGAAGCTTATCGTATTGCCGGTTATCTTCATTCGCAAAATGTACCTATAATAATCGGCGGCATCCATGCAACCTTTTTGCCGGAAGAAGCGCTCCAGTATGCTGATTACGTTGTCAGAGGCGAAGCAGATCTTACCTTTCTTTCTCTGATCCGTTCACTTGATGAAGGAAAATCGCCGGAAGATATTCCCGGAATTTCTTATTGGCAAAATGGTGAGGCAGTACATAACCCCCTTCCGGAAGATTGGATCGATGTGGAACAGCTTCCCATGCCGGATCTCACCCTTTTAGACCACTACAACCAGATGCGCTCTATCCCGATAATGACTTCACGCGGTTGCCCATACAACTGCATTTTTTGCAGTGTTGCGCCGATGTTTGGCCGTAGTTATCGCAGTCGTTCAAAAGAAAAAATATTGCAAGAGCTTTCCCTTTACAAGGGGAAAAGCATATTTTTTTGCGACGACAACTTTACAGCTAATCCTAAACATACCAAACAAGTGCTACAGGAAATGCTTGACAGAAATATTAAGCTTAAAAGTTGGGGTGCGCAGATGCGTGTAGAGTCAGCCAAAGACGAGGAATTTTTAGAACTTATGCGTCGTACCGGGGGAGATATTGCCTATGTGGGGCTTGAATCTATTAACCCTTTAACTTTGCAATCTTACAACAAAAAGCAAAACGTGGACGATATCCGGAAATGTATCCGGAAATTTCATGAATATGGCATTAGAATTCATGGTATGTTTGTATTCGGAAGCGATCAGGACACGGTTGACACCATACAGGAAACAGTGGATTTTGCTTTAGAAATGCGCATAGATAGTGTACAATTTATGATACTGACCCCCTTACCCGGAACACCACTTTTTGAAAAACTGGAATCCGAAGGACGGCTTTTAACTAAAGACTGGGAACTTTATGACGGGCACCATGTGGTATTTCAACCCGCCCAAATGTCTGCCGAAGAATTACAAAAGGAAACCATTAAAGCATTTAGGCGTTTTTATACTATAAGAAATGCTTTTCAAAACTTCTTTTTGACAGGATGGGGTTCAGCACTTTACCGTTGCGTGGGCTGGTGGCTTGTGAAAAACTTTGATAAACAAAGTCGTTGGTATCAAAACATTTTAGCGCAATTGCAAAACAAAAGCGATAGTACAAGAGCAGTTCCACTTTTGTATCGTCGAATACAAGTGTCGAAACAAGGAAACTTAGGAACAGCGGCGGGAAACCTTTTGAAAGTTTATGTTTCGGAAAATAATGGTGTTTTCTATCTGCGCTTAAGAGGTTTATTGAACAGATTTGCTTTACAGGAACTCAGGCATGTTTTGAAAAATTTATTACCCCAGCGCTGCTTCCACTTGGTGGTAAATGCAGAAGGGTTACATCTATCGGAAAAGGTTATCAAGAATTTCGCACTCTTTTTGAAACAGTTAGGAAAACGGGTTAATC
Organism: Bacillota bacterium; assembly: GCA_012798755.1. Lineage (GTDB taxonomy): Bacteria > Bacillota > Dethiobacteria > DTU022 > UBA8154 > UBA9862. The sequence goes on along the minus strand of JAAZMP010000098.1, from coordinate 32,616 downwards.
GCCTGCAATTGATCTACTCACCAAAAGAAAGCAGGCAGCCTTTTTTAAGAAAATACTTCCCCAAGTTTCCGCGTTTTGAATTGTTAATGAGCAGACGGTAACCAAAAACAAAACTCCAAAACTACCGTGAGCAGGAATAGAAACTTTTATGTAGAAAATTATAACGTATAATTTTAGAGTTTTCGTTTTTTGTTTTTTTGTATATAATAAATAAAATACTTGAGTAGGAGGATTTTGATCTTGCAACAAGTTCATAATTTTACAGGTACAAAAGACTATATCGCTTCAGAAGAGCTACAAAACAGTGTTAATATTTCGGCTACATTGGGAAGACCGCTGCTTATTAAGGGCGAACCGGGAACTGGAAAAACAATGTTGGCACGCAGTATTGCAGAAGGACTAAATAAAAAACTATTGATTTGGAACATTAAGTCAACCACTAAAGCTAAAGACGGTCTTTACATCTATGATACCGTGCAAAGGCTTTATGACAGCCAGTTTGGAGACCACGACGTCTCTGAAATCAGCCATTACATAAAGCTTGGCAAAATAGGTGAAGCTTTTGCCTCACCGGAACAGGTTGTTCTTCTTATAGACGAAATTGATAAGGCTGACATAGAGTTCCCCAATGACCTATTATGGGAACTTGATATTATGAGCTTTGATATCCCGGAAACAGGTGAAACTATTACTGCGAAGCACCGCCCCATTGTAATAATTACCAGCAATGCTGAAAAAGAACTTCCGGACGCATTTTTAAGGCGTTGTATTTTTCACTATATAACATTTCCCGACGAAGAAATGATGGCAAATATAGTGCGCGTGCATTACCCTGATCTCGATAAAAAACTGTTAGCAGAAACCATGAAAGCATTTTACTGGATTCGCAACATTACAGGGTTGCAGAAAAAACCCAGCACCAGTGAACTTTTGGATTGGGTACAGGCACTAGTAATCGGAGGAATTGCCCCGGAAAAAATTAGCAATGAATTACCTTTTTTGGGGGTACTCATTAAAAAAGATCGGGATTTCTATGCAGTTTTACAACGTTTGGGCAGCCAGAAAGCGGGAACGCAACGAAAAACTACATCATACGGCTTGTTTCGTTAACCGGCCGGAGTGATTTTGCATGTTTATTCATTTTTTCTATTTACTTAGAAGTTATGGCGTTCCTGTTTCTATTACAGAATGGATGGTCTTGATGGAAGCATTAAGCCAGGGTCTAGCATTTTCCAGCTTATACGGTTTTTATTGTCTGGCACGTGCTGTGTTGGTTAAAAGCGAAACCCAGTATGATAGGTACGACCAAGCGTTTCATCATTGTTTTAAGGGAGTGGAAACTTCCGATGAACTGGCGGAACGTGCACTCAAATGGTTAGAAAATGCGCTGCCTCCGCTACGTATTTCCCCTGAAGAACGTAAGCTTTTTCAAGAATGGGATCTTGATGAACTGCGACAGCAGTTGGAAGAAAGGCTTAAAGAACAAAAAGGGCAGCATCACGGCGGCGGCAAATGGATAGGAACAGGAGGCACATCTCCCTTTGGTCATTCGGGTTATCACCCCGCCGGTGTACGCCTCGGTGGCCAATCCGTAAACAAGTCCGCGGTAAAGGTAGCAGCTGAAAGGAATTTTAAAGGCTTTCGTGCCGATGAAACAATTGGAGTGCGGCAATTTGAAGTGGCCCTGCGCAAATTAAGACAGCTAAGCAGTAAAAATGAAGGGCCAAAAGATGAACTTGATATTGATAAAACCATCGAATCCACCGCTGATAAGGGCGGACTATTGGAACTGGTATGGTCCAGGGGCAGGAAAAATACCGTAAAGTTACTTTTGATCATGGATTCGGGTGGATCTATGATCCCGCATACCCGTATTTGCAGTCAACTATTCAGTGCCGTAAACAAAGCCACACATTTTAAAGACTTAAAATTTTTTTATTTCCATAACTGCATATACGAACACATATTTCTTGATCCGGCCTGCCGCTTGAGCAATTCCCTTAAAACAGAAGAATTTTTACGAAATATCGGTCCCGAATACAAAGTGGTCATCGTAGGGGATGCCAGTATGGCACCCAGTGAATTAACCATGGTTGGAGGCGCTATTGATTGGAGCATGAGCAACAATGAACCGGGTATCGTGTGGTTGCAACGCATTGCCTCCCATTTTAACCATATAACCTGGTTAAACCCAATCCCTGATGAATATTGGCACTGGACAGCGGGTGCATATACTATAGCTATAATTAAAGATATAATACCCATGTATGAGCTTACACTGGAAGGAATAGATAATGCCATCAAAAAGCTCAAGGTAAAAAAATAACCTGGGATTATGAAAAATTATAATCAAATCACCATATTAAAACCCCGTCGGCTCGGTAAAACGGGGTTTTATATTTGTTTTTCTACATAGGAAAGCATGTTTTAATTTGCTTGAAGATTTTTATAGTTGATGTTTGGGCGGCAGAGGATTATAATAAATATAAGAGGTAAGCACAATTTCGAAAGTGCTTTCAATTAAACACGGTTCCGTTAGCACGGCCTTTTTACGAAAGCATTATAAAAAGGCCTATCGGTATGTGAATGAACAAACAACAAGGAAGGTGAAAAAAATGGTTACATTGTCCATATTGGAAAAAACACGGCTCATTAATAAACTTTTGCAGAATTCTGTAGGGCAGTATGTTGACTACAAAGAAATTTCTGAAGCCTTAAAGGATATTATTCATGCCAATATCACTGTAACGGATGATGAAGGCAAAATCCTTGGGTACTCCTTGGTAGATGAATTTGAATGTGGTCTCATGATCAGTGAAGTGTTGGAAAAAGGCCGTTTTCCAAAAAGATATAACGATTTTCTTTTAAAAAGTGATGAACTAAGGGACAATCTTAAACATAGAAAACCCAACTGTGTTTATGTAGAAGAAGAAAAATGTATTTTTGCCGAAAAAAACATTTCAATAGTTCCTATAATTGGCAGTGGCGAACGTCTCGGCACCATAGTCATAGCCCGTTTTGGTGAAGCTTTCGTAGAGGAGGATTTAATCCTTGCTGAAAGAGGCGCTACTGTAATCGGAATGGAAATAATGCGGCTTAAAGCAGAAGAAGCGGAAGAAAAAGCGCGCAATCAAGCAGTCGTTGAATTGGCTATGAGTATTCTTTCATACTCTGAACTGGAAGCCATAGAGCAAATTTTCAAAGAGCTAAACAGCGATGAAGGGCTACTTGTTGCCAGCAAGATAGCAGACCGATTAGGCATTACCCGTTCAGTGATTGTTAACGCGCTACGAAAGTTTGAAAGTGCAGGAATAATTGAATCACGTTCGCTAGGGATGAAGGGAACGTATATCAGGGTTTTAAATCCTTATCTATATGATTATCTTGAAAAAAATGAAAGCAGAAAGACTGGTTTGCCTTGGTTAAAATAATTCCTGTTTCAGGTTATGCTAACGGAAAATTGATTTAACTTCGAAATAATTTTTATCTCACCATAAAATGGAAAAAGGTCTATAGAGGTAATTATGAGAAGTGAAACGTGTTTTTATCATATAACTGAAAATTAAGCGGCCTTTTATTTAGGCCGCTTAATTTTTTCCAAAGAAATCAACCATACACACTTAAAACAAAGACCTGCTTTCATAATCTAAAAAATATCAAGAAACGGAGGGTTTCAACCATGCTATCTAAGATTAAAATAACAACCTTATGTGAAAACAGCGCGCCTTATCCAAGTGATGGCGTACTGGGTGAGCATGGCCTATCCATGTTGTTAGAGATAGGCAACAAAAAAATTCTCTTTGATACCGGTGCAGGTTTTACTTTATTACAAAACGCCAAAACATTAAATATTGATCTAGCAAAAATTGATAAAGTGGTCTTAAGCCATGGCCATTACGATCATACCGGGGGATTAAAAGATTTATTACAAATAACAGGACCTACGCCAGTATATGCACATCCCGATGTTTTTCAAAATAAGTATCACCTGCAAAAGGGCAAGGAACCAAGAAAGATTGGCATTCCTTGGCCAAAAGAAGAACTGGAAAGCCTGGGAGCAAAATTTCACCTTACCCGGGATCCCCAAGAAATTGAAAAAGGTGTAATAATCACAGGTGAGATCCCACGAATTGAAAGTGAGGAAGGGGAAAAGGGGGATTTATTTTATAAAAACCCTGATGGTAGCTTTGCAGAAGATATTCTTAGAGATGATCAGGCTATAATCCTGGAAGGTTCTTCGGGAACGATTGTTCTACTAGGCTGTGCTCATGCAGGTCTAATTAATACTTTACGTTATGCCAGCAAACTTACGGGTAAAAGTAAAATATATGCATGCTATGGTGGTATGCACCTCGTAAATGCTTCTGCAAAACGCCTTGATTATACAGTAAGGGAACTTAAAAGTTTTGACATACAAAAATTAGCTCCTTGTCATTGTACAGGATTCAAAGCAAGCTGTACACTTTTTCAGGCCTTTAAAGAAAACTATCTCATCCATACGGCCAATACTGTATTTGTAGAGGATTAAACCATCACTTTAAAAAGATGACAGGAGAAATACATTTATTTTTGACCGATAGCCTGTATCATGGGCTTCGTTGCATTGCCTTGACAAAAAAAGCTTGTTGAGTTAAAATAATTTTAGTATAGGGGAGTAGCTCAATTGGCAGAGCAGCGGTCTCCAAAACCGCAGGCCGCGGGTTCGAATCCTGTCTCCCCTGCCATACATAGTGGCCGTGAATTGTGATATTCACGGCCACTATGCTTTTTAAGAGGACTTTCAATTAACCCAGATAACAAGCCAGGTTTAGTTATCGGGTTTTTTTAGGGGAAAAAGTTGACAATTTGTTTACTATTTGTTTATATCGATTTTGCATTTGTTTGATATCCTGTAAATGGATTAAAGACTAAACCAACAGACTGGGGATTATAAAATGGAGTATTTAAGTAATACTGAAGATAAGCAGTACACAGTTAAAAGCAAACGCTTTAAAGAAATAGATGCACTCAGGGGACTGGCTGTGTTGCTAATGGTTTTTAGCCACGGTTTGCGCTGGGTCTATGAGAGCAACCCTGTAAAAATACTTGGAATATTCGGCCATACACCAGGCGATATTGCTACCCCCATGTTTTATTTGGCAGCAGGGCTTGCTTTGTATTTTTCCTGTGAAAGCCGTTTGAATAGAAATACAGATCCGCAAGAGCTGCGCAAAGAATATTCCATCCGTCTGGGCAAGCTGTTTTTAATAGGTGTGTTTATGTCTCTTTCATGGGGAGTGTTACAGGCCCAGGCTGTCAGCCTTTTCATACTTGTATGGTTTGTTCTCTCCGCGGTCAGAAAGCATGATTTAAATTTTTTGCGTTCTTTGTTTCCAAGCATTATGCTGCTGGCACTGTTGTTGCACCTGCTTCTTTCACAAAGCCAATTATCACTGTTTTGGGGAAAAATTCTTGCTGGGCAATTTCCTTTATTTGCGATATTGCTTGTTAATGCTGTCGGTTTTTATTTTGCCCCCTATCTCCGTTCACGTTTTTTTTCTTGGGGTTGTCTTGGGCTGGGAATAGGTTTGGTGGTTATTGCCTTACTTTTGAATGAAAACGGTATTTCCATTGTACGTTATGGAGCATCAATACCCTTCCTGCTTTTGGGAATGGGATTAAGCTTTTTTTTACTGGGAATTTTCAACTTTGGCTTTTTCCAAAAATCTTTACTGTTTCGGTATTTTACTTTAATTGGCCAAGATGCTTTATTTATTTTTGTTTTTCACTATGTGATATTTTTCCTACCTTTTTATTTTATGGGTTTACTGGGGAACATGACCTCAGCGGGTGCATTAATGTTTGCCGGAATTGTAGTGACAGGGGCCATAACCGCTGCTATTTTGCGGCGCAACAGTTCCTTATCGGTTTATAACATATTTGATACGATTTTTTTGGCAAGTTGGCATAACTTGCTGCTACCAATCGGAAAGTGGATGCATACTCTAAGCCAAAACTTAACCTATCCCGGAGAAGCCGGAGCAAGGTTGGATAAATAAGAAAGCAGCAACTGCTCATCTATTCCGAAAATACATGTTTTTAACAATGAAAATCGGCAACAACAATCTTTCTCTTATTATATGCCATAATCTTCGTTTTCCGCCGCCTTTCATATATTGCTTATGTTTTTTTTAAACAATAGTAAAAATATTAAAACAGTATCTGCCATAAACTTCCAAAGGTTATGGCAGATATTTTTCGAAACATATATTAAGCCACAATTATAACACAATTATAAAAGGAGGGATTAAGCCCTGGAATATAAACGCCAAGCCCTTGTAATTGAAGATGACAATGACATATGCGAACTTGTTCGCATTGTTCTAAGAGCTGAAGACTTCGATGTAGATGTTGCTTACGAAGGAAGAGAGGGATTACGGAAAGCCCTCAAAAAACACTACAATTTGATCATTCTTGACTTGATGCTGCCCAAGCTGGATGGTTGGGAAATCTGCCGCCGATTACGACAAAATTCCGCCACCCGTAGTATTCCCATTATCATGTTGACCGCCAAGGGCGAAGAAGAAGATAAAGTTTTGGGTTTTCAAATTGGGGCCGACGATTACATAACAAAACCTTTCCGGCCAAGAGAATTTTTAGCCAGGGTTAATGCATTGTTAAGACGCAGTACTAACTACAACCGGCCAGATAAAATATTGCAATTTGGGAGTCTTATGATTTATCCTGATAGCTACAAAGTAATTGTGAATAATAATCAAGTTGTATTAACCCCTAAGGAATTTGAATTGTTGGCTATTCTAGCCCGCAATGCCGGACGTGCCTTAAACCGTGAACAATTATTACAACAAGTCTGGGAATATGACTATCTTGGAAGTACAAGGACTGTCGATGAACATGTCAAAAGAATCAGACAAAAGCTTTCCGCGGCTGATTCTGAAAACACTTTTATTCAGACCGTCTGGGGAGTAGGTTACAAATTCGAGGTGAAAAAGAGATGAAGTTTAAGTGGCATCCGCAAAGTCTTTTTGGGAAACTACTGGTAGCACACCTCATCGTTATTCTTATTACTTTGCTGTCAATTGGTATTTATTTTTCTTACCTTGTTGAAAAATATTTTTCCAGTGCCCATGAATGGGAGATCACCAGCCAGGTGGAAAAAATAGCGGAAATGCTGGCCGCAGAATTTAAAATAGGCGATTATGAAGAAGTCAGGAAAATGTCGCAGACTCTTTCGCATTCCATGGATACAAAAATTCGCATAATTGATGATCAGAATAACGATGTAGTTATTACTATGCCGCAAGAAGGAAGTGTTGGACGGGGCATTGATTTGGAACCCAATGAAATTGAATTTATTCTTCAGGGAGACAGCCTGTCAAAAAAAATATATGGACCCGTGCTGCAGCGGCAACTTGTAGCCATGCCAATTTTCAAAGGTTCTACAGAAATTTCGGATGAAAACATGGAAGTTGATTCGGCAATGCCCGAAGTTATTGGGGCTATTATAGTCAGTGCTCCGTTAACTTCTATTAAAGCAACGGTAGCACAAATCAGCCGCCTGGTTTTATATTCTTTTTTCTTTGCTGCCATTGTCGCCGGGTTACTTGCATTTTCACTGGCAAGGAAAATTTCCAACCCCTTGCGAGCTATGACCAGGGCTGCCAAAGAAATGGTAAAAGGAGATTTCCGCAGCCGCATAAAAATAAATGATAGTGGAGAACTGGGGCAGCTGGCGGCAACTTTTAACCAAGCAGTAGAAGAAGTAGATAAAACCGTACAACAACAAAAACGCTTACAAAAAATGCAGCGAAATTTGGTAGCTAATGTTTCTCATGATTTTCGGGCCCCACTGACTTCTATCCAAGGTTTTGTGGATGCAATACTGGAAGGTTTTGTCCGTGAAGAAGAAAAAGAAAAATATCTTAAAATTATCTTAAATAACACGTTGCATCTAAACCGTCTGGTTGATGATTTGATGGAGTTTGCCAATATTGAAAGCGGCCATATTAAGTTTAGATGGGAAGAAGTATCGCCATATCGCGTGGCTAAAAGGGCTCTCGATATAGTTTTTCCCAAGGCACACGAAAAAAAAATAAGGTTGAAGTATGACTACGACGATAACATGCCGGGAATTTGGGGTGATAGCGACAAGCTTTACAGGGTTTTGGTTAACCTATTGGAAAATGCAATTACCTATAGCCCCGAAGGGGGCAAGGTGGTATTAAAAAATTGGTTGGATAAGGATAACGGAAAGATAGTTTTTACTGTCAAAGATCACGGTGTCGGCATCCCTACGGAAGAAATACCCTATATATGGGAACGATTTCATAAAACGGATAAAGCGCGTAACAGAGCGCAGCAGGGAAAAGGCCTGGGGCTGGCCATAGTGCGTGGGCTTGTCAGCCGTCATCACGGTGAAGTAAAAGTAAAAAGCGAACTTGGTAAAGGGAGTACATTTTATGTAATACTGCCGGCAATGCCTCCGCGTGAACAAAAGCTTGGTGAAAAAAGCGAAAGAGATAGAAAATTTAACAGGTACAAAAATGTTGACTAAATGCCTTTTTACAGCTTAAATAATTCTTATCATCATATGCATTAGCCTTGGTTTTTTTATTTTTTTAGTTCTGCAACTTGCAATGCATTATCCTTTGTAATAAAATATAAGGGTACAATTCTTAAAGGTGGCGGGAAATATGCTAGGTTTTATTGGGTGCGGGACTATGGGTGGCGCCTTGCTTGAAGGTATAATAAAAAAGAAGCTTGTTGCTCCCGAAAAAATCATCGCTTTTGATCAGGATTTTGACAAACTGCATCTTTTGAAAAAAAATTTGCAGATAAAAATTGCTGCGGATGCACCCTCCCTTTGTCAACAAGCTCAAAAAATATTTCTTGCTGTAAAACCCCAGGATATGAAAAACTTACTCCGGGAAATTAAATCATCGCTAAACTCCGAGAATCTTCTTATTTCTGTTGCAGCCGGCCTTAGCATCGGTTTCTTTCAAGAAAACTTAACAGCTTCAGCAAAGATTATCCGAGTAATGCCTAATACGCCTTGTCTTATCGGTGAAGGTATGAGCGTTCTTTGCAGCAGCGGGGAAGTATCCGAAAAAGAAGAGAAGGAAATCATGGATCTGATAGGATCCCTTGGAAAAGTTATTTCTCTTCAGGAAAAGCATATGAGTGCCGTAACCGGATTAAGCGGCAGCGGACCGGCCTATGTATTTTTGGTTATCGAAGCGCTTGCTGATGGAGGTGTGGAAATGGGCCTCGATCGTGATACCGCTCTTAGTTTAGCTGCCCAAACAGTTTTAGGTGCGGCCAAAATGCTTATAAAGACAGGAGAACATCCCGCTGTCCTAAAAAACAAAATTACCTCCCCGGGAGGGACAACCAGCGCCGGTCTCTTTGCTTTGGAGGAAGGCTCTGTAAGGTCTTCATTGATTCAGGCAGTTGTCCGCGCTACTCAAAAAGAAAAAAATATGCTTCACTTATAAATTAAGAGATTAATATAAAAAGAAAATTGTAATTTTGTGCATATTCATTTTGGAGGAGAACTTTTTGAAAAGACCACTTAAACCGGAACACATCCAGAAAATAGTTGTTAAGGTAGGAACACGCTTGCTTACTTATGAAACAGGCAAGCTGAACCTGGGTATTATAGAAAAGCTCGTCCGGCAAATAGCAGATCTTAAAAACCAGGGCAAAGACGTTATTCTTGTTTCTTCGGGGGCAATTGGAGCCGGAATTGGCAGGCTCGGCCTTAAAACTAAGCCGTCTTCCACCCAGGAAAAACAAGCTCTTGCTGCTGTAGGACAAGGACTGCTGATCCAAACTTATGAAAAACTGTTTTCTGAGTACGGACACATAGTAGCGCAGGTTTTACTGACTTGGGAGGATTTTGATAACCGTAAACGTTATATAAATTCCCGTAATACCTTGTTGCATCTTTTGAAATTCGGCGTCATCCCAATTATTAATGAAAACGATACTGTTTCTACAGATGAAATAGAAATAGCTTTCGGGGACAATGATCGGCTGTCTGCTTTGGTAGCCACCCTCATTGATGCAGATCTGCTTCAGATCTTGACCGATATTGACGGCCTTTATACGGCAGATCCCCGCTACAACCCTGAAGCTTCCTGTATTTCCTTTGTTGATGAAATCACTCCTGAAATTAAAAATTATGCCGGAGAAACAGAGGAAATGCTTGCTAAAGGTGGCATGATTACTAAAATAGAAGCTGCTGAGATCGCCATGGCTTCCGGGATCGATATGGTTATAGCCAATGGACGTCAGGAAAATATTATTAAACGGACTCTTGAAGGAGAAAAAATAGGGACTTTTTTCTATTCAAAGCAGGGCCACCTGCGCAGTAGAAAGCGGTGGATTGCTTTTGCACAAAAAAGCAAAGGAACTATTAAAATAGATCTTGGGGCTGAATCAGCCCTGGAGGAAGGAAAAAGCTTATTGCCGGCAGGTATTATTAATTTTGAAGGGAGTTTCTCCAAAGGCGAGATGGTAAGTATATGCAATGTCCAGGGAGAAGAAGTTGCCCGTGGCTTAGTAAATTATGGCTCCAAGGAATTATCCCAAATTACAGGACGGAAATCTGCCGAAATTGAAGATATTTTAGGCTACATGGATAGTGCAGAGATAATACATAGAGATAACCTTGTGCTTTGTTAAAGAATATAATCAATAAAGGGTAAAGGAGGTGTTCCTGTTTTTTTACAGGAAAGTATTATGAACAGGTTTTCGAAAGGCTTAAAAAACAAAGACATTATTATCGTTGACACAACTTTAAGAGACGGTGAACAAACAGCTGGTGTAGTGTTTTCAAATCAAGAAAAAATACGAATCGCCAAAATGCTTGATGAAGTAGGTATCCACCAGATCGAAGTCGGCGTTCCCGTAATGGGGGGGGCTGAAAAGACTGTAATTAAAAAAATTGCCTCTATGGGGTTAAACTGCAGCATCATGGCTTGGAACAGGGCCCACATCGGTGATATAAAACATTCTTTAGATTGCGGGGTGGACGCTGTTGCCATTTCTATTTCAACATCTGACATTCATATCAAACATAAATTAAACAGCACCAGGGAACAGGTTTTGGAAAGCATGGTCAAAGCAACAAAGTATGCCAAACAACATGGTGTTTATATCTCTGTCAATGCTGAAGATGCCTCCAGAACAGAAACTCCGTTTTTGATTGAATTCGCTCTGGCTGCTAAAAAAGCCGGGGCGGATAGACTTCGTTATTGCGATACTGTTGGGGTTTTAGAACCCTTTAAGACCTACGATATCGTATCTGAACTAATTAAAAAAACTGGCATGGACATTGAAATGCATACCCATGATGATTTCGGTATGGCTACCGCTAATGCTCTGGCAGGGGTAAAGGCCGGAGCGCGGTATATTGGCGTTACGGTAAACGGGTTGGGTGAAAGAGCAGGGAACGCCGCCCTGGAGGAAGTAATCATGGCTCTAAAATATATCTATAACAAAAATTATGATATTCGGATACAAATGTTCAGAGAACTATCTGAGTATGTAGCAAGAGCTTCTGACAGAGCCTTACCCCCCGGGAAAGCTATCGTTGGAGATAATATGTTTCGCCATGAATCAGGGATCCACGCAGACGGTGTAATAAAATTTCCTGGAACATATGAAGTGTTCAGCCCTGAAGATGTTGGGCTGCAAAGACAGATTGTCATCGGCAAACATTCCGGTTCAAACGCCCTCATGCTTAAATTCAGGGAGTACGGTATCAACCTTACTGAAGAAGAGGCCTCACGGCTGTTGCCGGCCATACGTCGTTCCACTATAGAAGTAAAAAGGCCTTTGTTCGATAAAGAACTCGTCTACATTTATGAAGATTTTATGCATGAACAAATGGGAAAATAATCGTTGGAAATAGGGGGGTCTAAATTGCCCTGGATTATTTCCGCAGCGGTGCTGTGGTTATTCATAATTGTATTTTTGCGTTCGCAAGTTGGTAAACATTGGAGTGCCGCTATTTGGGCTGTGGTAGTCGGATATTTCCTTAATGATACCTTTATAACCTATGGATTTTATGCTTTCCACGAATCACTCTACCCATTTCATAACATTCCCCTGGGCTATTTGATAGGCTTGGGGGGAATTGGAATAATCATAATTTGCTTCTTACCCGAAGAAAAACTATGGCAATTACCGTATCTAATCCTTTTTAGTTTAATTTTTACTGCCTTAGAAATCTTTGCTGTAGAGCAAGAATACATTGTCTATTTGCAATGGTCCACATTCTATAGTTTCTCCTACAAACTGATTGCATTTATAGTTATTGCCTGGTTGAGCAATCTGACCGTCAAACGACGAAAAAGATATTTTGATTTCCGGTGATTATTTTGCTTTCATAATACCAAAAACGAAACAATGGATCTTAAAAATGACGTTAAAGTTTTACAAAAATAAAGGAGATATAATTTTTTTGTCGAAACCCTTAATTAAAATTGTAGGGGGAGCTGACCAGCATGGCCTTGTCATCATGTCCTAAATGTGGGAACCACACTTTCGAAATGGCAGAAGCAGAGCCGAAGAACTGGAGATTTAAGATAATGTTTGTACAATGCAAATCTTGTGGTACCGTTGTCGGATCTATGGACTACTTTAATCTGAGCACCCTAATTCATGAGCTGGAAGAAAAAGTGGACACTGTTATGCACAAGCTTGAAGATCTGGAATATGAGATAACCCATAAAAAATAACCTTTTCATTCTTTAAAATTACAAAAATCTAAACACCCCTTTGCTGTAAAGCAGTAGGGGGTTTTTTTAATATTTTTATTTCCCGGGCAAGCGCATAATTCGACTTTTGTTGTATTAAAGACTATAATTACAATGTGGCCAAAAATGTATTACAAAATAGGAGAACTTCTATTAATGAGTAAATATAGATCTAAAAAATACCACATTTCAACTTATGGCTGTCAAATGAACGTGTACGATTCCGAAATTCTCGCCGGGTATTTAGAGAACATGAACTATACTTTCACGGAAGAAGAAGAGGATGCTGATGTTTTAATTATTAACACATGCGCCGTAAGAGAAAAGGCCGAGGAGAAAGTTTTCAGCAAATTAGGCCGGTTACGCTCCCTTAAAATTGCAAAACCTGAAATGAATTTGGTTTTATGGGGCTGCATGGTACAGCAGGAAAATGTTATTCGCAGAATTAAAAATAAATTTGGATTTGTAGATTTGGCTGCCGGGACCCATTCATTGAAACGTTTCCCCGAATTGCTGGAAAAGGCTCGCCTTTCACCCAAAACAGTTTTTGACTTGGAAACAGAAGAAGAAAAGGAAGAACTTCCTATAAAACGAGGTCACAATATCAAAGCCTGGGTGCCTGTAACATACGGTTGCAACAATTTTTGTTCTTACTGTATAGTACCTCATGTAAGGGGGCTGGAAAAGAGCAGGCTCCCCCAAAATATCATCAACGAAGTAAAAGGATTGATTGTTAAAGGATACAAAGAAATCACTTTACTAGGGCAAAACGTTAATTCATATGGTAAGGGATTGAAACAAAATATTAACTTTGCGGAGCTTCTGAACCTTTTGGACCGCCTTGAAGGTCAATTTCTTATAAGGTATTTGACCTCCCACCCTCGAGATTTCTCTGACGACATAATCAGTATAATACAACAGGGGCAAAAAATATGTGAACATTTTCATCTGCCTTTGCAATCCGGAAGCAATAACATACTTGATTTAATGAACCGCGGGTATACCAGGGAATATTATTTGGAATTAATAGAAAAAATCAGGAATCAAGTGGCAAACAATTCAATCACAACAGATATAATTGTCGGCTTTCCCGGGGAAACAAAAAAGGACTTTGAAGATACACTTGATATGCTGGAAAAAATCAGATTCGACGCGGCTTATATTTTTGTTTATTCTCCCCGGAAAGGAACCAAAGCTGCAAAAATGAAAAAGCAGGTTCCTGAAAATATAAAAAAGAGAAGAATTGTTCTACTTAATGAAATACAAAACAAAATAAGTATGGAAATTAATAAACTTCTTCTTGGGACTGAGCAGCAAATTCTAGTTGAAGGTAAAAGCAAAACAGATCCTTCTGTTTTTACCGGTAGAACAAGAACGAATAAAATTGTACATCTGTCTGCTGATAAAAATTTGATAGGAAAATTTGTCAATGTTGAAATAACGGAAACAAAATCCTGGACTTTGGCGGGAAATCTTAAACACATAATTTAACTTCATACCAAAAAAGAGGTGAAATTATGTCCGGATTAACACCAATGATGCAGCAATATGTATCTATCAAAAACGAACACCCCGATGCTATTCTATTTTTTAGAGTTGGGGATTTTTATGAAATGTTCTATGATGATGCTTTAGTTGCTTCCCGGGAGCTTGAAATCGCTCTAACCAGCAGAGACGGGACTAAAAAAAACGCTGTGCCCCTGGCCGGCGTACCTTATCATGCTGCTTCAGGCTATATTGCCAAATTGCTGGAAAAAGGTTATAAAGTTGCTGTTTGTGAACAAATCGAAGACGCCGGTCAAGCCAAAGGGTTGGTTAAAAGAAAGGTAACTCGTGTTATAACTCCGGGAACAATAATAGATGACGATCTTCTACCAAAGGATCGCAATAATTACCTTGCTTCCATCAGTAAAACAAAAAATAAAAACTGCTTTGGGCTGACATTTGTTGACATTAGCACCGGGGAATGTCAAGTGTTTTATTTTGAAGGAAGAAGGGCAGTTGAGCAAATTATTGATAAAATTTACTGCTTAAAACCACCGGAAATAATTATTGATCATAATGTAGAAAACGATAGTTTATACTGGCTGCATTTGCAAAAACAAAAGGATTTTTTCCTTATTACCAAAAAAGAAGCATTTCCGGATCATAAGAAACCACTTTTTATTCTTAAAAAACAGTTTCCTGACGATATTATTGCAAAATCAGGAATAACAAATGTACAACCTGCTTTTTTTTCGGCAGCTCTCGCCCTTGATTATATCAAAAACATGCAAAATGTTTCCTTATCCCACATAAACGATATTGTTTTTTATCGAAGTACAGACCATCTTACCTTTGATGCCATAACAGCACGCAATTTAGAGATATTCGAAACATTCCATTCACGAAACAAAAAAAATGCCTTATTAGGTATACTGGATAGAACAAAAACATCTATGGGAGCAAGATTGTTGAGGAAATGGTTAGAAAAACCTTTGCTGGAAAAGGAAACTTTAGAGCTCCGCTGGGAAGCAGTGGAAGAATTGAAGAAGAAGCAGCTTCTAAAAGAAGACCTTTCCAACATTTTAAAACAAAGTTACGACTTGGAGCGCCTAAGCGGGAGAATAAACATGGGCCTTGTAAACCCAAAGGACCTGTTATCATTAAAAAAAACGCTGCTGCTTCTACCGCAAGTAAAACTTTTGTTACAAAATTGCCATGCGGGCCTGTTAAAACAGTTAAACAACTTAATTCCCGACCTATCTTTTCTGGCAGAAAAACTTGAAACAGCCATTAAAGATGATGCACCTTTTTTATTAAAAGAAGGAGGAATTTTTAAAAGCGGATACTGTAAAAAAATAGATGAACTAAGAAATATATCCAAGGATAGCAAGGTTTGGCTGTTGGAATTGGAAAAAGAAGAAAAAGAACGTACCGGTATTAAATCACTAAAAATTGGTTTTAACAAAATTTTTGGTTATTATATAGAAGTAACTAAAGCAAACTTGGAATTAGTCCCAAAGGAATATATCCGCAAACAAACCTTGGTTAATAGTGAACGCTATATTACTGAGGAATTAAAGGAAAAGGAATCACTTATTCTTGGCGCCGAAGAAAAACTAGTTCAGCTTGAATACAGGCTTTTCGAAAAATTGCGTTTAAGTGTGGCTCAATACATCAAACATATACAGTCAACCGGGCATATACTGGCAAATCTTGACTGTTTATTTTCTTTGGCTGACATCGCCTCTGCACATAGATATACCAGGCCTCGCCTTTCTACGAATAACATAGTTAACATTAAAAATGGCCGCCATCCTGTTGTTGAACATATCCAAGAGGATCCTTTTGTACCTAATAACGTTTACTTGGACGGAGAAAGTCAAAGGATTTTAATTGTTACCGGGCCTAACATGGCCGGGAAAAGTACTTATTGCCGCAGTGTAGCTTTGCTGCTTATCATGGCTCAAATCGGCAGTTTTGTCCCTGCTGAGGAAATGGAATTTGCACCTGTAGAACAAATTTTTGCACGGGTTGGAGCTAGCGATGATTTGAGCAGTGGAAGAAGTACATTTATGGTAGAGATGGAGGAAACGGCATCAATCATACGAAACGCCACCCCCGGAAGCCTGATAATTATGGATGAAATTGGACGAGGCACAAGCACATATGATGGTCTAAGCCTGGCACAAGCTATTCTTGAATATCTACATAGCGATCTTCAAGCAAAAGTGTTGTTTTCAACGCATTACCATGAACTTACTGCATTGGAAGAAAAATTCACCGGCGTCAAAAATTTTACCGTCTCTGTACAGGAAAAAGGTGAGGACGTCATTTTTCTTAGAAAAATTATCCCCGGCAAAGCAGATAAAAGCTATGGTGTAAACGTTGCCAGGTTGGCCGGCTTGCCTGGTAAGATTATCAAAAGGGCTTCCCATATTCTGAACAACCTAGAAAAATCGCAAGCACCCGGTTTGAAATTTTACGAAGAAAAAGGAGACATTTCTTCAGGGGCATTTTCTTATACCAATTTAGGGGCTGCCGAAGGCCAGTTATCTTTTTTGCCGGATCCTGAAGAGAACATTTCTTTAAATAAAAAACAAAAAGAGATTATCCAAGAAATAAAAAAATTAAACGTGGCTAATATGACGCCCCTGGAGGCTCTTAATAAACTATTTTTCCTGCAGTCAAAAATATCAGTACCAAAAGAAAACCCTAAAGGCAAGGGGGGTTAAAAGGGATGCATGCTACTCCTATCCGCAAATTAGATTCCTTTATTTCTAAACAAATAGCTGCTGGAGAAGTTGTTGAAAACCCTTCTTCCGTAGTAAAGGAACTCGTGGAAAACTCCTTGGATGCAGGTGCAAAACGTATAAGAATCACCTTCAGAAGGGGTGGACTTAAGGAAATTACAGTTGTTGATGACGGATGTGGGATTCCTGCAAATCAAATAAATCTGGCGCTGGAAAGACACGCTACCAGCAAAATAACCTTTTTAAAGGATCTTCAAGAAATCCAGACCCTGGGGTTTCGCGGTGAGGCTTTGCCCAGTATAGCATCTGTTTCCAAAATGTCTGTCAGTACCTGCCATCAAGATGAAACCGTAGGCAGGTACGTATTCTGTGAAGGCGGAAAGGAAATAGAAAACAAAGAGATAGGTTTTCCCGTGGGCACAAAAATAACAGTGAAAGATCTGTTCTATAATACACCTGTACGCCTAAAATTTTTAAAAGGAATCCCCTCTGAAACAGCAAAATTGACCAGAATTATTAATATCCTGGCTCTTTCCAGGCCCGATGTATCATTTTTACTGTTGAGGAAAAATGAGGTGCTGCTTGAAATACCCGGCGATGGCAACTTGTTGAGTGTTATTACAAAAATATTTGGCAGTGACTTTGCTCGCGAACTGGTTCCTATAAGTTTTGAATCTGAAGATGTTACTTTAAATGGATATGTCAGCAACCCAAATTTCTCTCGTAATAGCAGGCATTATCAAATATTTTACATAAACGGCCGCTATGTACGCAGCCAACTTATCAGGGAAGCACTTGACAGAAGCTTTGCCAGCATTGTAACTTCAAAAAGATATCCTGCAGCATTTTTACACCTTACATTGCCTCCCGGAAACCTGGATGTAAATGTGCATCCTTCCAAAACAGAAGTAAGATTCCATCGGGAAAACCAGATGCGGAGTTTTTTAGAACAAAATCTTAAAACAGCTTTTAGTCCTAAATATTTTATCCATGAGGCAAAACACAGAAAGGATTCTATGTTACCAATGGATAAAAAGAAGAACGTATATAATTATGACTTAAAAGATGATCTGAAAGCGCCCCCAAAATATGATCAAATTTATGACCATAGCTATGAAAATCACCATGAAGATAACATGCAGATCCGAATTGCAGAACACAAAAGCAATTTTGAGGATAATATAATTACCGGCAGTAATGTTAAAACAGAACTTTTTACGGGAAAGATATTTAATGGTTCTGTAATAGGACAAGTTTTTTCAACTTATATAATTATGCAAAAAGATGATGACCTGATCTTGCTTGATCAACATGCCGCCCATGAGAGAATACTATGGGAAAAAATTAAATTAAAAGAAAATAAAAAAGGAAAATACGTTCAGGAAATCCTTCCCACACCCGTTGAACTACCATTAACGATTGCCGAAACAATAAAAGAAAAAGAACTGAAACTACTACAAAGCCTAGGGTTAGAAGTGGAGCAATTTGGAAATAATACTTTTATTATTAGAACAGTACCTTTTTTTCTAAAAAATATTTTTACTGCCGAAATATTACGTGATATTTTGGAGGAAGCATCCGGCACGGCTTTAACCAGTAAAGATTTTGAAAAAGATACATTATTAAGGATTTCCTGTAAAGCGGCAATTAAAGCTAACAAAAACCTGGCTATAGATGAAATCAAATCTCTGTTGATTCAGCTTAACAAGTGTGATAATCCTTATTTTTGTCCGCATGGACGGCCTGTTGCCGTAAAACTAAAAAAATCAGAAATTGAAAAGCATTTCAAAAGGCGGGGTTAAAGTGAAAGACGCTGCAGAAAATTTTTCCGAACAAAACTTGATTCCTCTTCTTTGTGTTGTGGGGCCTACGGCAGTTGGTAAAACTGAAACAGCCATTGAGCTGGCCCGCAAATTAGGAGGGGAAATAATTTCGGCTGATTCCGTCCAAGTTTACCGCTATATGGACATTGGGACAGCTAAGCCGACAATAGAAGAAAGGAAGGGCGTACCACATCATATGATCGATATTGTCAAACCAGACATAAATTTTACCGTTTATGATTACCAAAAAAAAGCACAAAATCATATTAACAAAATCCATAACAAAGGCAAACTTCCTATACTGACGGGGGGAACCGGTTTGTACATAAAGGCAGTCATCGATCAGTATACATTTCGCGGTGGCAAAGCGAATGTTTCAGTTAGAAAACGCCTGCAAAAGAAACTTGAGCTGAAAGGAAAGGAACATCTTTACCGATTGCTTCAAACTATTGATCCTGCGGCCGCAAAGAGAGTGCATCCCAATGATTCTAGAAGGGTAATAAGAGCGCTGGAATTTTTCCATTCGACAGGAGAACCTATATCTACACAATGGAAACATACTAAAAAAAAACAAAGCAATTATAAACTAATTATGATTGGTTTAACTATGAATAAAAAAAATCTCTACGAAAAAATTAACCGCAGAGTAGATTTAATGATAAAGAAAGGATTGTTGCAGGAAGTTGAAGGATTGCTGGAAAAAGGGTATAAAACCACTTTAAAATCGATGCAATCCCTTGGCTATTCTCATTTTGCAAGATTTCTTAAAGGAGAACATGATTGGGAAACTGCTGTTACTACTTTAAAAAGAGATACAAGGCGATACGCAAAAAGGCAGTTGACTTGGTTCCGCCCGGATAGCAGAATTTCATGGTATGAACGAAAGCCAAATGATATGAAAGTAGACCCAATTTTGGATAATATTTGTTATAAAATAGAAGGATATTGCTAAGCTTTTACCGAATAGAGTATTCAACAATAAAGGAGGAGATATCAGTGTCGAAAGGCTCTTTTAATCTTCAAGATAATTTTTTAAACCAACTCCGCAAAGAAAACATCCTGACAACAGTTTTTCTAGTGAATGGATACCAGATTAAAGGAAGCATTCGCAGCTTCGATAATTTTACAGTGCTTCTGGACGTGGATGGAAAACAACAGCTCGTTTACAAACATGCTGTTTCAACAATTATACCGTTCCGGAATATTGGTATCAGCCTCACACCTGCAGAGCAGAGTTAAAATACTTTTTACCTTATAAGAAATATCTAAAGGCACTTGATTTAAAAGAGCAAGTGCCTTTTAATAGTATTTATACATTTTATTGCAAGTTACTTAAAATTTCTCAGAAGGCCGGTTACTTTCCCTAAAATGTGAATATTATTCTGTACAAGTATTGGTTCAAAATCCGGGTTTTCAGGTTGGAGCCTAATGTGATCAGCTTCCCGGAAAAAACGTTTCACTGTTGCTTCATCTCCAATGAGTGCAACAACTATTTCCCCATTTTCTGCGGTCGGCTGTTGCCTAACAATGACTAAATCATCTTGAAAAATGCCTGCTTCTTTCATGCTGTTACCTTTAACACGTAACAAAAACAGATTGTCGCCACTTATCATTTCGTCCGGTAAAATAAGATAGTTTTCGACATTTTCTTCCGCCAGCACGGGTATTCCAGCATTCACCTGGCCAAGTAACGGGACGAGCCGGGCTCTTTGCTTTTGTTTCGAACTTACATTCGGGTCCAGTATTTCAATAGCACGTGGCTTAGTAGGATCCCTTCTGATATATCCTTTCTTTTCCAAGGCTTTCAAATGTGCATGTACTGTAGAGCTGGAACTAAGGCCCATTGCCTTGCATATTTCACGAACAGAAGGAGGATAGTTCCTATGCAAAACCTCCTCGTTTATGAAATTTAATACCTCTCTTTGACGCAAAGTTAGTTTCTTCAAAAGAACAGCCCCTTACGATTGTTGGCAACCTGTTAGTACGCTACTAGGTAAAATTATAGCACAACAATATACGTTTAGCAAACAATGGTTCGGGGGTAAAAAAACTTTTTAACCGCAGCTGTTAATCATTAATCTCTTCCGGTAAAATTGTTTCTATTGTTTGTTTAGTTGTTTAGTGTTTGGATTGTTGTTTATATGTGCCATCATGTTTATTAACTTATTTAAACTATCCAGATAAGCCTTTACACTGGCCTCTACAATATCCGTGCTTACACCCCGTCCGATAATATTTTTATCCTCATGAGTTATTTTAATAGAAACTTCACCTAAGGCATCCAGTCCACGGGTTACAGCGCGTAAATTATAGTTTTCCAGGCGGGTAGCAATATTAGTAATTTTATCAATTGCCTTGTAAGCAGCATCTATAGGACCCGAACCGCTGGAGATTTCCTCTAAAATTTCTTTATCCTTACGCAAACGTACAACTGCTGACGGTATTGTTTTGGTACCACTTACTGTTTGTAGATATTCCAATTCGTACGTGGGATCTGCAAATGAAATATCAATAAGTAAAGCCTCCAGATCTTCCCTGTACACTTCTTTCTTTTTATCTGCCAGTTCTATGAAACGATGATAGAAGTTTTCAAACTCTTCATCGTTAAGTTGATAACCCATGCTTTCCAGTTGATGGCGTACAGCATGACGGCCGGAACGCGCTGTAAGTATCATCTGTGCTGCTTGGCTACCAATTAGTTCAGCATTGATTATCTCATAGGTTTCCTTATCTTTAAGCACGCCATCTTGATGTATACCGGAGGAGTGAGCAAAGGCATTAGTTCCTATGATTGCTTTGTTTACCGGAATCGGTATACCTGTTAATTTGCTAACCATGCGACTTGTACGATAAATTTCTTTTAAATTGATCCCAGTCTTGTAGGGAAACTGATCTTTTCTTATAACCGTAGATAGAACTATTTCTTCCAAAGCTGCATTTCCCGCTCTTTCACCTATACCGTTAACATTACATTCTACCTGCCGGGCGCCGTTTTGTACTGCAAATAATGAATTAACAACCGCCAGCCCCAGATCATTATGGCAATGAACGCTGAATATTGCTTTTTCAGAATTGGGAACCTTGGTAATGATCCTTTTAATTAGTCCCCCAAATTCCTCAGGAGTAGCATAGCCTACTGTATCGGGAATGTTGACTACAGTAGCACCGGCATCAATGACAGCCTCAACGACCTTGAAAATATAGTCTTCTCTGGCCCTGGTGGCATCCTCAAGAGAATACTCTACATCCTCAGTAAAACTTTTGGCATATTTTACAGCCCAAACAGCTTCCTCCAAGCAAGTTTGAGGATCTTTTCGCAACTTTTTTTCCATATGAATATCTGAAGCGGCAAGAAATACATGAATACGGGGTTTTTCGGCATCCTTAATTGAATTCCAGGCGCAATCAATATCTTCTTTGACAGTCCTGGCAAGGGCAGCTATGGCCGAACCTTTGATTTGCCTGGATATTTGCTGAACTGCGCGAAAATCCCCAGGGGAAGAAATGGGGAAACCGGCTTCTATAACATCAACCCCCAATCGTGCCAGCTGGCGCGCAATCTTCAATTTTTCCCGGGCATTTAATTTTGCGCCGGGTGTTTGTTCCCCATCCCTTAAAGTACTGTCAAAAATAATAATTCTGTTGTTCATTTTTTATCAGTCACCTCTTTTGATAGCAATGTAAACATATTTGTACATAGTCGAATAGTAGCCATTAAAAAACCTTCCGTCCCCAAAATATTTAGAGACGAAAGGCTCTGCCCCTCCGCGGTACCACTCTATTTGGCAGCAAAACTTTTGCTACCCGCTTAAGTGTTTTTAATTTAACGGTTAAAACCGTCTGGGCCTACTTTCATGCCTGGCAGGAAAGTCTGATACTTAACTTACCAGGTAATTTCAGCCAGCTCCTCACAGGGGAGTTCAGAAAGAAGAAGAGGCTGTCGTTTTCAGCAACAGGCAGCTCTCTGTGCGCTTCTTAACTTTCCTACTGGTCCTGCTCATCGTTTTTGTGTTCGTCGTTTTTATAGGTATCTAACCAATTTGACATATAGTTTATACATTATTTTTCTTCCTGTCAAGCCAAAAATTGAAAAATTCATCTGGTATAAAGTAAAAGAGTAAAAAATTTTATAGTCCGATAATATATATTATGTAAACTAAAAAGAAGAAGAGCGTTTGCAAAAGAGCGTTTATCGCTTATCTATGTCTAGGAAATCTACTTGCTTATTAGCTTGGGATTTTAATCAAATGTTTTTTAATCAAATGTTCAAAATGCTTAAAACAATAATTTATTCATATCTTTTGCAGAGGCAATTTGCAACAAGGGATACAAAGGATTGCGACGGTAAATAGAAAGCATTTTTTCATGAATAGATTCAGGTGAAGCCGCTGTACAGTCTTCGAGCAATATCACTTTGAAATCATGGCACAGGGCATCCATAACCGTAGTTAAAATACAAAAATTGGTGGCGATGCCGGCTACTGCACACAGGGTAACTTTTTGTTCATTTAGTATATCTTCCAGGCCTGTTTGGAAAAAAGCAGAGAAACGTGGTTTTGGCAACCATGTATCTATTTCCGGCCTGTAGTCAAGGCCGTCAGCAATTTCGGCTCCACGGGTTCCTGCCAGCGAATGGGGCTTCATGCGACCACGGAAGATAAAATCATCTTCATGAAAAGCATCTGTAGAAAACACCACCGGCCAAGCCTGTTTTCGGAACATGTCTATTAAAGTATTGATTGGAGAAATGAGCTGCATTGCAAGAGGCGTTATGGGAAAGGGATGATCAGGGTTAAGATTATCTTTTACCATATCAACAATTATCAAAGCAGGTTTATCTGCGGATTGATTTTGACGGTTCATTTTATCAGATCCTTTTTATTTGGCTATTGTTTAACTGCAGCGTTACTGCAGCGTTGCTGTCTTATAAATTACCTTTCAGATCCAGTTCCTCAGCCACATTTTGCATTCCTCGAATGGTTTCTTCGATGACTTTCGTTAGATCCATCTCCAAAAGCTTTAGGCCTTCTTCGATAACTTCCCGGTTTACACCAGCAGCAAAATTTTTCTGTTTGAACTTCTTTTTTACTGATTTTGCTTTTAAATCCAGAATGCTTCGGCTGGGACGCATCAAAGCAGTGGCAACAATCAGGCCCGTAAGCTCGTCAATGGTATAAAGAACCTTTTCCATTCTTTCCACTGGTTTCACATCGGAACAGATTTTCCAGCCATGGCTTTGTACTGCCCTGATGTAATCCTCCGGCCAGCCTTCTTTTTCCAGAAGTTCCCGCGCTTTAATACAATGTTCTTCGGGATATTTTTCATAGTCCAGGTCATGTATAAGCCCTACAATGCGCCATTTTTCCAGATCCTCTTCGCCAAATTTTTCGGCAAAGTGAGCCATTACCGCCTCTACAGCTAAAGCATGTTTAAGCAAAGCATCATTTTGGTTGTACTTTTTTAAGAGAATCCAAGCTTCTTCTCTGGTCGGCTTTTTTATTTCCATTTATATCCTTCCCTTTCTTTGGCAAAAATTGTTTTTGCAAAGCAATCAACAATAAAGTATGCGACTATTTTAATAGTTTGTTGATTGCATACCCGTTTATTCTGTAAACCGACCGTTTTTCCCTTCTTTTTCTTATCCAAACACAAATTATGTTTTTACTTTTCAGTAATAGTATTAGCCTTATTTGTTCGTTTTTCTGGATCTTCGAAAGTTTTTCAATTCACGTGAGCTTTTAGCCTTTACAGCCGTAAATCTGTGTATTTTCTGGTTAAAATTGTTGCCGAATTCTTCAATTGTATTTTTAGTGCCGGACCATAAACCAATAGCTGATAAACCGGATACTATACCCAAAAAAATTGCTTTTTTGGGTTCGCCTGGTGCAAGATAGTAGAAACCCGAAAGTATCCCTAACGCGACAGCCATAAGCGGGGAAAGTTTTTTGGGTACCCCTATTTTTTTTAATAGTTCAACCATCGCTAGAATAATTGGGACAATGGCCATACCATAAACACTGAAATCATTCATCCTTCTGCCACCTCACTGAAATTATTTGCCATATAATAAATTATTCAGGAGGCAGTATAAAAAGAACGTTATTAGAACGTTATTGTTGTTAAATATTTTGGTTGTTTTTATTTTGACAGTTCATTTTTTGATCAAATTCGTGGATGGTAACAAGTATTATTGCTACAGCTTCATATATTTCAGGGGGTATTTCCTGACCAAGATCAAGTTTGTATAATTCTTGAACCAGAAAAGCGTTTTTTTCCGTGGGAATTTCCCATTCTTTAGCCAATGATATAATTTTTTCGGCAACCTGATCCTGCCCTTTTGCTATTATAACAGGAGCGTTGTCTTTTTCTTGTTGGTACCGAAGGGCAACAGCATGTTTTATCTTTTTACGTTTATGCAAATCGCGCTCTGCTCCTTTTAAAACTGATCTATACTGCAAGTTGATCATTTTCAAACCTGCTTGTCCAGCCCGAAACCCGTTTTACCAAAACTGCGGCAAATTTCCTCATTTAATTGCGTTGGCATTATACCCCATTTTAAAAATATTATCTTGTTTTCCTTTAACCTTTCAAAATAATTGTGTAGATTTTTTAATTCCTTTTCCAGTAAGGCACCCGCTTCATTTGATTCAACCAGAAGACGAATAAAGTTAAAATCCCCTATCTGCTTTAACTGAACGATCATTAAACCAAGGTTTCTGGTTTTCATTATAAAATCTACTAAGAAGATCCCAGTGCCTTTTTCACCTTTTTTCCCTTTGCCATCCTTTTCATTTTGACGGTTGACGACTTGTCGAATCATTATGGGAACAGCTTCTTCCCGTTCTTTTATTAAAACCTTTGCAAAGGAAACATTTTTTTCTTCGGTTAATTTACTATGCTTCAAAGAACGCTTGATAACCCTGTAATGCGGCTTTCCATCTTGTATATCACTTAACTGCAGCAGTAGGTATTCGCCGACTTTAACAGGGGTATCAACTTTAGCCAGAATGTCTCCCTGGCTTTGTGTCTTTAGCAAGGCGTAGATATCTTTTAATTCCTTGACCTGTGCCACAAATCTATCAGGCATTTTGCCGTCAAGCTGTTTTCTAACCATCGGCATTTTAGTGTTGCGTTCGAATATAAATGTTTTCAATATTTGCAAAAGATCGTTCGGGCGCATCACTTGGTTCCCCTTGATTACCTGAATTGAGTAATAAATAGATTACACGTTTTCCAGGACAACACTTACCGGCTCTTTAAGATTTTTTAGAGCTGATAGGTTTCCCTTTACTTTTCCAAATACATTTACTGGACCGGCAGCCCTTATCTCCTGGCCATGACTGGCCGGTGTGGGCCCAAAAAAGATACATATGGCTTTCATAGGAGGCCAGTAAGCGATTTCTCCGGGTTCTAATACCTCTTTAGGATTGTTCAGTGTGTCTTCGATCGAAGAGGGAAAATAAATCTCTTCACCCCAGGTGCTGCCTGTGCCTTCTACAGGCAGAGCAGCTAACACTTTTTGCGCTGTAGCTGTTTCATAGAGTTCTGCTTCCAAGGTAAGCTGCTCGTTAAAAGTAATTTTAATTTTCATAGTGCCCTCCTAATAATGCAAAATTATGTTATTACATTATAATGCAAATGCGAACTGTTTAAATGCTGCCCGGTTCAACTAACTAACAGAACATCCGGTACATGGTAGCAGCTTTGATTGGATTTTTTTGTTTTTATGCAGTTAATAAGTTCAAGATTTTTTGGGGTAGCATTCGTTCAGTGTATACTTCTTCTATGACTATATCTATTTTTTCCATAAGATTTATTTCATATTGTTCCAGAGGCTCAAAATTTTCTTTGGAACACAAAATACGTACGGTAGGCCTTAACGGAAAACCCATCGTATTATGCACGACTATGCCTATTTCTCCGTTACTTAATTCAACAAAAGTACCGATAGGGTAGGCCGCGATATGCTGGATGAATTTTTGCAGCACATTGCTATCAAATAGTTCCACTTCCGATTGCAACAATTCCAATGCTTTATGGGGCGGGAAAGCTTCACGATAAGGGCGATCTGATACCAGAGCATCATAAACGTCGGCAATTGAACAAATCTTGGAATACACATGGATTTGTTCCCCGACCAAACCTTGGGGGTATCCATCGCCATTTATGCGTTCGTGATGTTGCAGAATTATCAAAGCGGAGGGCACACTGCCAAGGTACTGCTTTTTAAACATGTCATAGCCGTAAAAAGGATGCTTTTTAATCTCTAAAAATTCTTCCGGTGTAAGCTCCCTTTTTTTATTTAGAATGCTATTTGGTATTTTTACTTTTCCCAAATCATGAAGCAGGGAACCCAAACCCACCTCCTGAAGTTTTGATCGTGGAAATCCAAAAGAAATAGCTGTTGTAACAGCCATTACCGCAACATTAACAGAATGGGCAAACGTGTAGTTATCTGAGGTCCTGATATCCGACAAATTAATAATAAGATTTTTGTTATCTAAAAGTTGATCGATAATATCATCAAGAACATCCCTTATATCGCTATATGTAAAAAGAAGCTTGGGCACAGATTTTTCGGGCTGTTTTTCCAAATCAGTAAGAATGCTCCTGACAAGATTGTTTGCTTTTTGTCTGGTTTCGTCCAGGATAACATCTTCAATATCAACATCGGGAATAATATCGTCAATGATGTAAATTGAAGGGATATCCAGCTTTCGTAAATGACAAATGTATTCTTGTTTAATTTTTTTGCCGGTATTAAGAAGTAAAAAACCGGAAGAATCAAATATCGGTCTGCCAACTTTCATTCCTGGTTCAAGAGCCCATACCGGAACTTTCCTCATTTATAGCCTCCTTTTAAATTTTTCCGCGGTTTCGTTTAATTATAACAATTTTAGCATAAAAACTCTGAAAATCCAAAAAATCCTGCAACCTTAATTAAATTTTTTCGGAATAAATATGAAGGAGGCTATTTTTTGATAGCAGCATGGATTCCCTGGCCATAGCCTACATGAACTTACCAACAGATATATATTAGGCAGTGCCGCCATTTAGGAAGATGTAAATAATTCCTTAGCTTTTTTGATCCTTTCTAAGGTTTTTTCACGTCCTAAAAAAGTGATTACTTCAAACAAATCCGGCCCCATTGTACGCCCTGTCACAGCTAACCTGGTAGGAAGGTTAATTCGTCCCATAGAAAGATTTAATGTTTGGCTTAATTCCCCCAGCGCATTTTTAATTTGTTCTGGTTGATAGGGTTCGACATCTTTCAAAGTTCTATAAACCTTGGCTAATATTTCACCCGCATTTTTTTTACTAAAGTGTTTTTTAACACCTTTCTCATCATAGGTGAAATCATCCCGAAAAAAATAACCCGAGGCCTCCACCAATTCACGCAGCGTTTTTACTCTATCCCTTACCAGATCTATGACCTTCTCCAATATTTTTTTGAAATCATCTTCCCGGTAGGAATGGACTACATCACTTAACTCATCGCTGTTTTTGAAAAAAGGTAAAGCTTTTTGAACAATAACATCCAGCTTCATTGTCCTTAAATAATTGCCGTTAAGCCAAATTAATTTTTTAAGATCATAGATCGCAGGGTTTTTACTGACTTTGTCTAAAGAAAACAAATCAGTCATCTCATTGATACTCATTAATTCCCTGTCATCGCCTGGAGACCAGCCCAATAAAGCCAAATAATTAATCAAAGCCTCCGGCAAAACCCCCATCTCCTTATATTCCTGTACAGATGTAGCCCCGTGTCTTTTACTAAGTTTACTATGATCAGGTGCAAGAATCATAGGTACGTGAGCATAAGACGGCAATTTATAACCTAACTGTTCAGCTATGATCTGTTGCCTGGGAGTATTGGAAAGATGCTCCTCAGCTCTGATAACATGGGAAATTTTCATATAAAAATCATCTACAACAGAAGCAAAATTGTAGGTCGGCAAGCCATCAGATTTTATAATAATAAAGTCATCAAAAATATTATTTTCAAACACCACTGTTCCCCTAATAATATCTTCAACGACAGTCTGGCCTGTTTCGGGGGATAGAAGCCTGATTACAAAATTTTTGTGGGCTTTTTTATCTTTAATTTCTTGGGGAGATAATTGGCGGCATTTTCCGCTATAGCGTGGAGGTTGTCCTTTACGGAGATTTATTTCCCTTTCAGCTTGCAGTTCCTCAGGGGTGCAAAAACAGTAATACGCTTTTTTGCTGTCGATAAGCTTTTGCGCTTCATCATTGTAGATGTTCAGGCGTTCTGATTGAAAATAAGGACCGTACTTCCCTCCTACTTCAGGACCTTCATCCCAGTCTAATTCTAACCATTTTAAGGAGGTCAGTATTGACTCTAAGTATTCCGGGGAGGAGCGTTGTCTGTCTGTATCATCGATTCTTAAGATCATTTTACCGCCATGATTTCTAGTGAAAAACCAATTAAAAAGCGCGGTTCGCACCCCGCCTACATGTAGTTCCCCGGTCGGACTGGGGGCAAACCTAACTCTTATGC
Source organism: Bacillota bacterium (assembly GCA_012798755.1). Classification (GTDB taxonomy): domain Bacteria; phylum Bacillota; class Dethiobacteria; order DTU022; family UBA8154; genus UBA9862. The sequence continues at coordinate 3,272 of JAAZMP010000098.1, read as the reverse complement.
CTGTCATTTGTTATTTCACCTCTTCTTTTCCGTTTATCAATGTGTACTTCTTTGTGTACTTCTTTACAACCCGGGAAAATCCTTCATTCCCCAGATCATGTATTCTTTAATCATCTATCTTGTTCCCCCTCCTGAAGTACCCCCACAGCATAAATTTCCGGAATGGGCGCATAGTAGCTTTTTCCCAGTGACTCCCGGGATACTTCTTTTTCCTTATCATAAAAAATGCGCACCGTTTCAGCTGTATAGCCCGGGGTCCCCTTTTGAATCAGTTCGCTGTATGAAAAAGGTTGCTCTTTTAATTCCCGGTAATGAACCGGTGGTTCAATTTTTTGCAAGCTCTTGGTAACAATTTCCACCCGCTTGGCCTTAGAGGGATCTCCAAAAATAGTAACCTTTAGCTCATTGTTCAAAACCTGCAAGTGAATTAAAATATAAAAAGATGTATCGTTTCTAAATTTTAAATCCTTGTAATTATAGGCCACAGTGGCATCATAGCCGGGAGCGATATACCCTACAGGAAGGCCATGGTTATGACGTTCCTCAATACTCAACCCTGCTTTTAACGCAGCATTATACAGTGTGCTTGAAACCTGACAAATACCTCCTCCGGGCCCCATTACAACGCGATCATTGACTATTACAGGTGCCTCTTTAAAACCCTCTTGCAGCCCGGCTTCGCCTACAGTTTGATTAAATGAGAAGATTTTATTAGGTGCGAGCAAGGTATTATCCAGCTTTTCCGAAGCAAGAGCTATGTTGTGGGTTCTATTTGCAGCCTTGGAATCAAAATATGTGCTGGCTGTCGCAATTTCACCACTTATTCCTTTATCCATTATCTGAGAAATCGTTATTTCTGGCCCTTCATCTTCCAACTTTATTTGCATGGCTGAGGGGATAAAAAGCGATCCTTCCAATTCCGCTATTATCTTGCTCAGAACCTGTTCCAATTCCAACTTTATTCCTTTACTGTGGGGCTTTAGTTTTAATTTCCCCTTTTCCGCCCAAATTAAAGCATTTTGCGGCTGTCTGCATTTATTATGTCCAATCGACCGTAATACAGAAGCAAATATTTCCCTGTCTGCTGTAAAATACAGCGGTATTTTTGGGTGTTTGCAAAAAAACATGATCTTTTTTTTATAGTTCAGGGGGTAATTTAAGCCGATGGTTTCCTCCATGATTCTGTTTTTATGTAGCTGTATCCCTGATTCTTTCAAGGTAAAAATGCGAGGTACATTTTCACCTGGGATGAAAAAATGAATTTCTTTGTTTTTAATATCATTCTCTTTCTCTTCTAAAATTACTGCCAGTTCCTGATAAGTTTTCCCGCCTATGTGTTTTTGTTCCAAATAAATTCCCAAGGGAACACGTTCTTTGAATATAACATTTTCACCTATAGCCAGCAAAAAAGCTAAAAACAATAGCAGCAGGATTTTTTTTAGTTTCATTTTAGAAATTATCATGAGCTATCACTTTTATCAAGATACAACATATATTTATGTATAAAAGCCGGTTGCTATACATAAAAACACCTGCGAGATTTTCTCACAGGTGTTGTCCGAAAAAGATCCCGGTAGCCCATCTGCCCGGTATCTACAGAATTCAAAAGCCGGCAACGAGCTGATAACCCATTACAGCAAGGATAGGAAAACACCGGCGGCAACAGCAGAACCGATTACACCGGCTACATTGGGACCCATGGCATGCATAAGTAGATAATTATTAGGGTTGGCTTCCTTGCCAACTACCTGGGAGACCCTGGCAGCCATCGGTACTGCCGAAACGCCGGCAGAGCCGATCAAGGGGTTGATTTTACCTCCACTGAGCTTACACATAATTTTCCCCATGATAACACCACCGGCCGTTCCTACGGCAAAAGCCAGTAACCCCAACCCGATTATCAGCAGGGTCTGCGGTGTCAGAAAATATTCAGCACTGGCCTTGGCTCCCACGGTTACCCCTAGAAAAATCACCACAATATTGTTTAACTCATTTTGTGCTGCTTTGTTTAAACGTTCTGTAACCCCACATTCTCTCAAAAGGTTTCCAAACATCAACATTCCCAAAAGAGGTATGGCATCGGGCAAAAAAAGGCCTGTGATAATGATCACAACAATTGGGAACAGGATGCGTTCTGTTTTGGAAACCGGCCTCAACTGCTGCATAACGATGGCCCTTTCTTTTTTTGTAGTCAGTGCTTTCATGATTGGAGGTTGGATAATTGGCACAAGGGCCATATACGAATAGGCAGCAATGGCTATGGCTCCTAAAAGATGAGGCGCCAATTTAGAGGTGACAAATATAGCTGTAGGACCGTCAGCTCCACCTATAATACCAATTGAACCACACTCTTTTGGTACAAAATTTAAAAGTGCGGCACCGATAAAGGTTGTAAAAATACCAAGCTGGGCCGCCGCCCCCAACAATAGGGTCATGGGGTTGGAGATCAAAGGGCCAAAATCCGTTAAGGCACCTACCCCCAGAAAGATTAAAGGTGGGTATATACCTAACTCGATACCCTGATAAAGATAATATAACAGCCCTCCTAACTGCCCGTCAGCGGGGGGCGCCATTAGGTTCCCAAGTGGTAGATTGATCAATAGCATCCCAAAACTGATCGGTACCAGCAATAAGGGTTCGTATTTTTTTTCGATGCCCAGGTATAGTAAAAAAAGAGCGATAATAATCATGATTATGTGAGGTATGGTCAGGTTGGCAAACCCTGTTGTAGATATGAATTCTCCTAGTTTTGTGAGCATTTTTTGTACCCCTCTCAGACTTATTCAATAACTACCATAATATCTCCGGTATTTACGGTTGCGCCGTTTGCCACCTTGACATCATTTACAATACCAGAAACGGGTGCCGTAACTTCATTTTCCATTTTCATTGCCTCAAGGATTAGCAATGTATCCCCCTCATTGACACTGTCCCCTTTGTTTACTTTAATATCCAGCACAGAACCGGGCATGGGTGCAGCAACCTCAAAAGCTTCCCCACCGGACTTTGGTTCGGTTTTTTCAACAACAGGGGGAGAAGCCGCCGGTGCATTTTGCGTTTGGGTTGTTGCGGCTTGCTGCTTTGCAGGTGTAACAACAGGTGTAGCCGAACCTTCGATTTCTTCAACTATGACCTCAAATGGTTCGCCATTAACATAGACCTTATATTTTTTCATCTGTATTTCCCCCTTCTCTATGTTTTCTTCTTTTTAATAACATGAAATCTTGTCTGATACTAAGAGCCCTTGCCCTACCGGTTTGTATCCATAAATT
>JAAZMP010000097.1 GCA_012798755.1 Bacillota bacterium | reverse complement strand
TTTATTAAGGAATTTACCGCAATTTGTTGAAAAGATTTTTTGTAACGGTTGAACTGCGCGCCAGAATCTATGTTATTAAAGTTATTAAAGTTGCTATCTTGAACCCTTGTGGCCGTTACCCCAGGCATTGGAAACAGGGCCAGGTTTTCAAGGAAAAAGGGCCCTTAGTTCTTCTTTGCTCTGCTGCCACGAAACCGATACGGACATATCCTGGCATAAGAATTCTTTCAGGCGATCCCGGTAGGCAATGGCCCTATCTACGCGGGGATTGGAGCCGTCGACGTAGGCGCCGATGTTGATCAGATCTTCCGACTCTGCGTAAGCGGAAAGAAGATCTTTGGCCTGGGAAGCCTTTTCCTTATGTTCTTCCTCTATGAGGTAGGGCATGAGCCTGCTGATGCTGTTCAAAATATCGATGGCCGGAAAATGATTTTGGGCCGCCAGATCCCTGCTGAGGACAATATGCCCGTCCAATATCCCTCTGACGGCATCAGCAATGGGTTCGTTGAAATCATCGCCATCTACTAAAACCGTATAAAACCCGGTGATCGAACCAAAATGTGAAGTGCCGGAACGTTCTAAAAGACGCGGCAGGGCGGCAAAAACAGAAGGGGTATAGCCCTTTGTCGCCGGTGGTTCGCCGATAGCCAGCCCTATTTCCCTTAGGGCCATGGCAAAGCGGGTAACCGAATCCATCATCAAAATTACCTTGAGACCCTGATCACGGAAATATTCCGCCACCGCGGTGGCCACCAGGGCAGCCTTCACTCTTTCCAAAGCCGGGCGATCAGAGGTGGAAACTACAACGACAGAACGTTTTAGACCTTCCGCTCCCAGATCATTGTTTAAGAAATCCCCTACCTCCCGGCCACGTTCGCCCACGAGGGCAATAACGCTGACATCAGCTTCGCTGTAACGGGCAATCATACCCATAAGAGTGCTTTTGCCTACGCCGCTGCCGGAAAATATGCCGATGCGCTGGCCTTGCCCACAAGTCAAAAGTGTATCAATGGCCCTAACCCCTGTAACCATCACCTGATCTATCGGCTTTCTTTCCAATGGATTGGGTGGGGAGTTGTCCACCATGAGGTTTTGGATTTCGCCATCCAAGGTATCCTGAAGCGGGTTTCCCAACCCGTCAATTACTTTACCCAGTATCTTGGGGCCTGCTTTCACATAAAAATGATGGCCTGTCGCTTTCACGCGGCAGCCGGGGCCTACCCCCTTGAGATCTCCCAAGGGCATTAAAAGAGCCCGGCCCTGGCGAAAACCGACTGCCTCTGCCAAAAGGGGTTTCTCGCCGGTAGTTATCTCCACCAGGCATACTTCGCCGATGAAAGGCCTGATCCCGCTTACTTCCATGACCATCCCGATAACCTGTGTCACCATCCCCTTAACGCTTAGGGCCGGAGAACTCCGGATCTCTTGGTAATATTTATCATAGCTGACAAGCTGTGCCCCCAGTCCGCTCACCTCTGCATATCATGTATTCGAATTTTCCCGTCCATCTTTTTCCTCTTCCTTTTCCAGCAGGCGCCTCCTCCCGGAGGCAATAGCCATTTCTAGCAGTTTGTTGCCAAGGATCTCCAGTTCCTTGTGTACCAAAAGTTCAACTTCCACCTCTTCTGATTCCACTTTACAGCTGCCCGGCGGTATTTCTTGATCGCCTTGCAGTTCTATGACAATATCTTGCTGCAGCAGCTCCCGCAGCGCGTTGAATTTCTTTCGGCATATTTCTTCATCCCGGGGGTTTAATTTTAGCAACACATTTTCTCCGGCCGGGATTGTGTTCAAAGCCCTGGCCATCAGTGACAGGATGCAACCCTCGTCTGTTTCAATTTTATAGTCAAGAAGCTTTTCGGCAATACTGACGGCTATTTTAATAATCTCCGGTTCCGCTCCCGCCAGCGTTTCCTGCCGTTCTTTCCGGGCCTGCTCCAAGATGGCCTGGGCCTCTTCTACAAGTTTTTTGGCCTCCAGATCTCCTTCTTTACGCCCCTTTGCAAAAGCTTCTTCCCAGGCCTGTTCCTTTAAAAGACGGGCCTCTTCAGAAGCCTGCTCCAAAAGCTGCCGGCGCAGTTTTTCGCCCTCTTGTTGAAACTTTTCCAGGATGTTTTCCTCTTGTTTTATCTTTTCCCGGGGATTGACCGAAGACTGCTGCTGCAAGCCTGAACCTGCCGAACGGTTTGGAAAGTTTTTTTCCGGCGGGGGAGGAGAATAAATTGTATGGCCCTTTACCTTAAGGCCACGCAAAATCTTAGATGATAATGGCATCCTCACCGCCCCTAGAGATAATGATTTCGCCGGCTTCATCCAAACGCCTGATGATACCAACGATACGTTGCTGGGCCTCTTCTACTTCGCGCAGCCTGATAGGACCCATAAACTCCAAGTCTTCTTCGAGCATCTCTGCGGCACGCCTGGAAATATTACGGAAAATACGTTCCTTGACATCCTCACTGGATCCTTTCAAAGCCTTGGCCAAATCCTTGCTTTCCACCTCGCGAACAACACGTTGGATGGAAGCATCGTCTAAGGTAATGATATCTTCAAAGATAAACATGCGCTGCCTGATTTCATCGGCCAGTTCGGCATCTTCTTTTTCCAGTTCTTCCAGGATGAGCTTCTCCGTGCCGCGATCCACGCGGTTTAGGATATTGACCAGCGTATCCACTCCTCCTGCCTGGGTAAAATCTTGCTGGGCAACGGTAGACAGCCTTTCCCGCAGCACGCCCTCCACTTCTTTTAAAATTTCCGGTGAAGTGCGATCCATCAAAGCTATTCGTTGAGCAATGTCGGAACGTATCTCTTCCGGAAGCTCTGACAAAATAACTGCCGATTGCTGCGAATCAAGGTAAGAAAGAATCAGGGCTATCGTCTGGGGATGTTCCCTGCTGATCATATTGCCAAGCTGTTTGGGATCGGCATGCCGTACGAAAATAAAAGGCCTGACTTTAACCTGTTCCCTAAGGCGTTTAATAATCTCCACCGCCTTGTGATGGCCCAAGGTCCTTTCCAATACTTCACGGGCATAATCTACACCGCCTTCCAGCATATACTGCTGTGCCTGGCCCATTAGCAAAAATTCTTCCAGGACTTCATCACGCGTCTCTTTATCGACGCGGCTCAGATTGGCGATCTCCATGGTAATGGTTTCAATTTCCTGTTCGGAAAAATGTTTAAGCAGGCGGGAAGAAACCTCCGGCCCCAGGGCCAAAAGTAAAACCGCCACTTTTTTCCTACCGCTAAGCTTTTCCTCCCTGGGCAAAGATAGTCCTCCTTGTTATTCCTCTATAATCCAAGAACGCAGTATTGATATAGCAACTTCAAGGTTGCTGTCTATCATTTTCCGGACACGGCCTTGGGGTGTTTCTTCCGGAGAAAGTTCCGGAATTTCTTCTTCCTCCAGGGCAATGAGCTGTTCCAAAGTTTCCGGGGCCGTGGGCACCCTCTCTTGTTCTTCTCTTAAAGCGCGGCGCCAACGCCTCCAGGCTATCAATAACAGGATAAAAACTATTATAATTACGCCCCCTGTCACTGCCTGACGGATCAAATCTTGCCGCTGTTGCAGCTGCTCCGCTTCGGCCAGGGCTGTGTCCATTTTTTCTTCAAAAGAGCGATCGAAACTCATGCCTTCCACGCTGACGAGATCTCCTCTTTCCTCATCAAAACCAATTGCCGCCGAAATAAGGTTGTTGACCTGTTGGATCTGCTGCTGGGCCAAGGGATTTTGCCCGTTGTCGATCACCACCGAGGTGTGCAGGCATAATATTTTCCCAGGGGCAGTGATTGTCCTTTGTGAGCTTTCGCCTATTTCGTAATTTACAGTTTCCTCCCTGCGTTCATAGCTACTTTCCCCTCCGGGCGTTATACCTACATAACCGGGATAGTTGGATTCGCCTACCTCGCCGGCCGGTGCCCCTTCTCCCTCAAAGCTTTCTTCGGTGATCTGGGAACTTCTGGGAACCCCGTTTTCGTCGTAACTAATAATCGTGCTTTCCTGGGAATCAAAATCCATTTCCGCGGTAACCAAAGCCAAAGCTTTGCCGGGGCCAAAAACCCTTTCCAACATACCCTGAACCCTACGTTCCAGTTCCATTTCAAAACTGCGCTTTACTTCAAGTTGTTTTAGGGCTGAATCAGCCACGGCAATCATCGGATCCGTAGAGGTAACGGCGTCATATAGAATGTTTCCCTGGGAGTCTATAACAATGACATTTTCTGCTTTCAGTCCCTCCACGCCGGAGGCAACTAGAAATACAATGCCTCTTATCTGTTCCTGTTTCAAGGGGGTGAAGGGATTTAGTTTCAGGTAGACAGCTGCAGAGGGCTCGCCTCTTTCCCTTAAAAAAACGCTGGGCTCAGGTAGAACAAGGTGCACCCTGGCCTGCAAAACCGCATCCAAAGAGGTAATCGTGCGACGGAGTTCTTCCTGAAGGGCCCGTTGCATCCTCACCTGTCGTTCAAAATCAGTTATCCCCAGCCGTTCTTCGTCAAAAATCTCAAACCCCAGCCCTTGGGCAAAGGGGATCCCTTTTCCCGCCATTTCAATGCGCAGTTCATCAGCTCTGTCCCCGGGCACCTTTATAGTGCCGCCAAAATCATCGAGATGGTAGGGGATTCCTTCTTCTCGCAAATACTGCACCAAAGGAGAAGCTTGTGCCGGATCGAGGTTGCTGTAAAGAGTTACATATTGTGGTTTGGATAGATGTTGAGCTATAAACAGCAAAAGAGCCAGCACAGCAGCGGCGGCAATAATGATAACCACCTGGCGGGTGCGGGACATATTTTGCCATCGGCCCAACAAACTTTTGACATTTTCTGTTTTTTCTTCTTGCTCTGCCATGACAACACCTCTTGCTTTGCTTATCAAAAAAGGAAGAATTATTGCTTAAATTTGCATGCGGGAAATTTCCTTATAAGCTTCAATGACTTTGTTGGTAAACTGTACAGTAAGCTGCAAAGAAAGCCGGGCTTTCTCCGTAGCAATCATTACCTGATGTAGATCCTCAGCCTCGCCGGTAAAAATTCCTTCCAAAGAAGCCTCTGCCTCCAATTGCTGTCTGTTTACATTCTGCAGAGCATCCCGAAAAAAATCCCCAAAGGTAATGGGAGCCGGAGCTTTTTTTGTTCCTTTTTCTACCGGTGGCAAGGGAACGATGTAAGGATTAATATGCATAAATACCTCTCCCTATCTTAATTTACTAGCCGCGCCCTATTTCCAAGGCTTTGAGGTAAAGGCTTTTCGCTGTATTTACAGCTGTGGTATTGGCCTCGTAGGAACGGGAAGCCGTGATCAGATCTGTCATCTCTTTAGCCAAATCAATGTTTGGGTAAGCTACCATTCCATCTTCATCCGCATCGGGATGTTCGGGATCATATTCCATCCGGGGAGGATTGGGATCGTCCACCACTGCAAAGACGCGGACCCCCCGGCCGCTGTAAGAAGGTGGGGCCTGTCTGGCACGGGCCAGTCTTTCTTCAAAAATGACCGTCTTGCGCCGGTAAGGTCCGCCTGTCGCGGTCCTCGTCGTCTGCATATTGGCCAAGTTGCCGGCTATAGTATCCACACGCAGTTTTTCGGCCGTCAGGGCAGAACCGCTGATCTGAAAAGAGCTAAAAAGTTTCATCCTTTAACGCCTCCCCTCATTAATGATATAGCGCCACTCGGCATAGCGATCGCTTATTTTTTGCACCAAGGCATTATAACGGAGCTGGTTTTCGACCATGTTTAGCATCTCTTGATCCAGATCCACATTATTGCCATCGGATCGCTGTGAAGTAGAATTTTCCGCCTCTATCCGGGGTTCCGGGCCTGAGCTTCCGGCGGACAAGTGCCTCGGATCCGTTTTTTTTAAGTCGAGCTTTTCTTTTGCTTTACCTAACTCCTCACTGAAAAAAACATAAGATCTCTTATAGCCGGGAGTGTTGAGGTTGGCCAGGTTCTGTGCTGTTACTTTCTGCCGCAATGCCGCAACATCCAAGCTTTTCGCCAGCCCCCCCAGCACGGGATCATCCCAGAGCATTTAGATCACCTCGCCCTTTGCATTTTCCCCGAAATACGATTTGTTTGCGAATACCAATAAAAAATTTTATGTCGATAAACTTTGCCTATTGCCAAATTATTCGTCAAAAGGATAAAAAATCCTTCCCCTTTAGTAAAATATTTATATTTTTTGGCGATTTATATAAAATAAAAAGCCGGCTGGACAAGCATCCGGCTTGCAATTTCCTCATCCTTGAGTTTATTTTAAGCAAACAATTTTATCTTGTAAGGTTAAGTCTATCGAATACTTCCAGCAAAGCCTTTTCTTTTAGCCCCTCCTCTTTGTAACCACCGTAGCCCTCATTAGCCGACAACGTATTTTTTTTGCCTTGATCCTCCTGGGGAATCTTGGAAGCATGAACTGTGCCGGGGTGTTTTTTTTCCCCAAGCGCCTCCTTCCAGGTACCCCCGAGTTCTTCCAACATTTCTTCTACCTGGTCAAGCGGCTGGGGATCCTTTTTTAAGTTCGCCTCTAGCAGAAGGTGGTACATATAATCATAAAGCCCGAAAAGAGCCGATGCAACCTCGCCTCCTTTTTCCAGATCAAGGGAGGCCATGAGCTCAAAGACAATATCCTCAACCCGCAAAAGGTTGTTGTGTGCTTCTTCCATATTCTTGTCGTGTAAAAATTTCCGGGCACGCCTCAAAAAACGCAGAGCCCCTTCGTAGAGCATCAACAAAAGCCTGCCCTGATCCGCCGTCTCCACCTGGACTTTCTGGTACTGCATATAAGGGTTCGCACCCAAAAAAATCACTCCCTGTCTATGGCCTTTTTAGCAGCCTTTTCAACGGCGGGTATCAATAAAAAGCCCGATGATATTTTGTATCTGAGCAACCACGTTTAAAAGCTTCTCCGGAGGAATTTCCTTGATTACCTCGTTATCTTTGAGATTGACTACCTGCACCATGATTCTTTCAGATTCTTCGTGGATGCGGAAACGCAAACCGATATTAAAAGTTTCTGCTGTGATGTTAACTTTTTCTACCGCATCCTCCAATTCTTCCATATAGGTGTTTTCCCACTCCAATACCCTCTGTTCCCTGGCCAGCACTTTATCCTGCTGTTTTTGTTTGGGGTCCTGCTTGTGGCTTTCCTGAACCACTGCTTTCTGGGTCTGATCATGGATTTTATTAAGCTGCACCGGGTCAATTCCATCGATTTTCACCGCTGTCACCTCCTTTGCTTACTCCATCGATACTGTTCATTGGTAACAAACTTAAAGCTTTAAGTTCACCGGTACCCGTCAATATTTCCCGCGGCAAACAGGAAATTACTTGCTGCGATCGATAAAAAAACCTTCTTTTTGTTGTTTGGTGAAGTAGTAAACTTTATTGAGTTTTTTTCTTTTTTGCACCTCTTCAAGCTTTTGTCCGATGAAATTCAACTTTGCGGAAAGACATTTCTGTGTTTCCCGATCGAGCCCGGCAATTTCTTTTAAAAGTGCCTCGATCTCCGCAATTTTTTCCAGCAATTCAGAAGTCCGGGGAGAAGGAAAACATCTGTATAAAGCTTTAAGCGCCTGTGCTTCTTCCTGATTTTTTTCTATAAGGTCCATCTTTTCCTGTCGTTTATGCAGCAACCGGTTTAAACGGTTCAGATCTTTTTCCCCGGCAAGGTCATCTGTAAAATCGGCTTCTGTACAAAGTAGATGCAGTTTTTTGACGATAGAAAGCATCTCTTTGTACAGGGCTATCTGCTGTTCGTACCGGTTGGTTAATTTTAAAACATTTTCTTCCCGCATTTACCTATGCTCCATCTCCGGCGGAGGGGTTAAAAAACACGCCTTTAAAAACCCTATCCCTGTATCTTACTTAAATTATGAATTCCATTGACTCATTTGCATCATCAGCCAATCACCCTGGGCATAAAGCTGCTGCAGGGCTTTTTCCATGGCCGTAAATTGGCGGTACAGTTGCTCCTCCTTGCGCCAAAGCATCTCGTTTACGCGATCAATGCTTTTATTTACTTCCAAAATCTTGCGATCATAGAAATTATTGATTTCGGAAAGATCGCCTTCGATACCGGCCCGTTCGAGTAAGATGCCTTTACGGCCGCTGTTGTCCCGGGTGGTGCGAATGTTGTCGTTTAATATATCGCTTAAACGATGCGCCAAGCCAGCTTCTTTGTAACGTTGGGCGCGATCGGCGGCAGCCAGATCAGGACTGTAGTCAATAGCAGGTTTGCAGGTAAACAGCTCCACGATTTTGTCAGGATTTTCGGCAATGGCAGCCTTCAATGCCCTGCCGCCTTCCAGGAGTACTAATTTGCCTTTGTCCCGGTAATCATTGCTCGTCATTATACCTATCTCCGTTAAATGATGTTTGCCTTCGCCAACAGATTCATAAAGGGCCTGGCGCATCTCCAGAAGCATATTTTGCAAAAGAGGATCCCGGCGCAACAGGCCGCTTTGGGCTTTTTCCTCCCATTTTTCGATTTCTTTATCCTTCATCTCCTCTTTCTGTTCATCTGTTAAAGGAGAAAAATCCCGGTGGAGTTTCTCATCCAACTTGGCATTTATCTCTTCGATTAACGTGTTATAATCATTAACAAATTTTTCGATGGTTTCGTAGATACCATCTACGTCCAAGCTGACAGTTATTTTCACCAACGAATCAACGCCCGGATCACTACCATCGCTTTCGTCAATATGCCGGTTAATGGTGTAGGTAAGCCCTTCGATGGTAAAGGTGTTGCTTGCACGGGTGCCTTCAAAGCCATTAATTTTAAACTTGGCATCCTTTCCGGCTTCGCCAATTGTATAATTGCCGGTTCCATCATTTTCGTTAAGATTAAAACCGAAGGCGGAAAAAAAGTTGCCGCCATCGTCGGTGGTGATAGAACCTGCCCCGGTTTCCTTGGCTGTAATAGTAAGGGTATCGCTAAAAGTGCTGTAATGGGCCTGCACCCCGGCCTCGCTGTTGTTGATCTTGCTTAAAACAGCCCGCAAGGAATCTTTTTTATTGACAACGATACTTTCACCATTAATCGTTAAAGTAAAAGTAAAATCGTTGTTTTCATTAAACTTCAGGCCTTTTTCCTCTGCCCCACCTTCTATAGCTGCAGCCAGTTTTTCGCTGATTACTTCCATGGTATCATCTAAATTCAGGCGCTTGCCCTCATCGCTGCCCCCGGTGATTCCCCCGGCTTGTGCTTCCGCCTTAGTGGCGCTTTGTATAACCTGGAAAGTAGTCTCACCTATTAGGGCATCGGCACCGGCTGTTACTTCAACAATCTCTGTATTACTTGATATTGCCTGCATTCTTTTGAGCGAAAAAGCAGACATCAGGTTTGTCTCCGGTCTTAAGAGGTTAAAATAGGTATCCCGGAAGGAACGCACTTTATTGGTAATCTCCCGGAACTGTTCTTTTTGCCACTCCATAACCTGCCTGTTTTGGTAGAGCTTGTCCGCTTTCAACCGTTCAATACGCATGAGGTCATAAACGATCTGATCGGTATCGAATCCGGAGGCAATCCCTCCGATACGTAAACTACTCAATAAACCCACCTTCTTTGCCTGGTGATTTTGGTGTTTTTCGGATATTTTACTGTTCACACTGTTATATCGGCAAACATTATGTTTTTTTTAACCCTGTTAAGCAAATTTTTTAGATATTTTTAAGGATAAGCCTTTAAAACTATAAAAAGGTTCTGCCGAGGAGGTGCCAGCAGAACCTAAAAAGGGTATTTGGAAAAACATTATAGCCAATTTGAAAATCATAAACAGCTTGCCGTGTTATTAATACGTGATAAGTGGCACGCTGCGGGGAAAAATAAACCCGCCGAACAGTTGCGGAAATATCGCCACGGATAGCACGATTGAAATTTATGTGTTACGTCATTGCTACTATTCTACATCCTTTGCAAGTACTCCTGCTTAAAAACATGTTGCCGTAAAAAATTTTTACTGTTCAAAGCAAAAATACTAAGATGTATTAATCAGGATAGCCTCCATTAGGAATTTGCTGGAGTATATTTTTCATTTATCGGAAGAAGGGAGGGGCATTTTTTTGATTATTTTTTTCATTTTTTCCGCGGCTCGTGCTGCGGAAATGTTTTCGGCACGTATAGCTTCATAGATTTCACGCCGGTAGATGGGTACTTCCCTGGGGGCTTCTATGCCAATACGAACAGCATCACCGTTAACCTCCAGCACGCTTATTTCAATGTCATCGCCTAAAACAATGCTTTCACCTCTCCGGCGTGTAAGAACCAACATTTTGATATTCCACCTTTCTTGGGTGATAGGCCGCCAATGCTAAACAAGACAGATCTAACATCATGACAATTTTGCCCAAAAATCAACGGCTATTGTTTTTTAAGGTTTTTTCAGGTAAGCAGGATGCGGTCGGTTTGTATTTGTTCTCCGCTGGCCTGATGAAACAGCTCGATCAGCCCGGGGATGGTCATTTCTTCGCGCTGCTTGCCTTTTATATCCAAAATCACTTTTCCTTCATGCATCATTATAGTTCTGTTGCCCACCCTGAGGGCCTGTTCCATGTTATGCGTAACCATCAGGCTGGTGAGATTGTTTTCTTCCACCAGCCGGCGGGTGAGCTCCAGGACTTTGAGTGCCGTTTTGGGATCTAAAGAGGCGGTATGTTCATCGAGTAGGACCAGGCGAGGCTGAATCAAGGTTGTCATCAACAAAGTCATGGCCTGACGTTGCCCCCCGGACAATAGTTTTACCGGGACATTCAGGCGATCTTCAAGCCCAAGTTTTAGCTGGAGCAATCTCTCCCGAAAAAGTATGCGCCGTTTCTCGTTTATGCCTCGTTTGAAAGTACGCGGCCGGCCTCGCTTTAGGGCCAGGGCCAGGTTTTCTTCTACAGTCATGGAAGCAGCTGTGCCCATCATGGGATCTTGAAAGATACGGGCAATGTCCCCGGCCCGCTGGTAATCAGGTAAATTTGTTACATCTTTCCCGCCAAGCAAAATCTTACCCTTTTCCACAGGGTAAACACCGGCAATACAGTTGAGCAACGTAGATTTCCCGGCTCCATTTCCGCCGATGATGGTCACAAAATCGCCCTCGGGCACCTTCAAAGAAACGTTTTGCAGGGCAACTTTTTCGTTAACATCGCCCGGGTTAAATATTTTGGTTACTTCAAATACCTCCAGCAGGGCTAAACCTCCTCCTTCCCCAAATCCTCATCCCCGGTTTTGAATTTCTCTTTAACTTTTTCTTTATAGCTTCTAAATTTACCTTTAATTTTTTCCGTATAGCCTTTGAAAAATGGCGAAATCAAGGCCACTGTTACGATCACAGCTGTAAAAAGTTTCAGGTCTGTCGGCTGAAAACCCAGTCGCAGGACTAAAGCAATAATTAACCGGTAGAGGATCGATCCAAGCAAAACAGCAAATATCCAAACGATGATGCGTGTGCTGCCCAGCAGCACCTCGCCCACGATCACAGAGGCCAGACCCGCCACGATTGTGCCAATCCCCATGCTAATATCGGCAAAACCCTGTTTTTGGGCAAGCATGGCCCCACAGAGGGCAACCAAGGCATTGGAAATCCCCAAACCCATGATTTTCATGCGGCCGGTATTGACACCCAGGCTGCGCATCATAATCTCATTGTCCCCGGTAGCGCGCAAAGCCTGTCCCGTTTCTGTGATCAAAAAATAATAAAGGAGCAGGACAAAGAAAAAGGCAACAAAGATACTGATAATAAACTCGCTGTCTCGCAGGACAAACCCAAAGCTGTCCAGGCATTCAAAGATAACCGGCTGCCGGAGCAAAGGCAAATTGGGGCTGCCGCCCATAACTCGCAGGTTAATGGAATGAAGGCCGATCATAGATAAAATACCGGCCAACAAAGGGGGTATGGAAAATTTGGTGTGCAGCGTGCCTGTTACTATTCCCGCCAAAGCGCCGGCAAGCGGAGCTGCCAATGTAGCTACAAAGGGGTTCACCCCGGAGATGATAAGGGAGGCCGCCACCGCGGCCCCCAGTGTAATACTGCCATCGACGGTCAGATCGGGGAAGTTCAAAATGCGAAAAGTTAAGAACACCCCTAACACCATCAGGCCATAGATCAAACCCAGGACAACCGCCCCGTAAAAAGCAATCAGACTCATCTATTTACCTCTTTCGTTTTTTCATTCGAATACCTCTTCAGCCCGTTCAAGCAAAGATTGCGGCAACTCCAGCCCCATATTTTTGGCCGCCGTTTTATTAATGGCATAGGTAAATTCCTGGGAACCTACAATGGGCATTGTAGCCGGGTCTGCACCCCGCAGAACTTCGGCAGCCATTAGGCCGGTCTGATAACCCAGGCCATAGTAGCTGATCCCTAAGGTAGCTACGGCACCATTTTCAACGCTTTCCACATCGCCGGCAACAAGAGCCAGATCATGATCTTCTGCAACCCTTACTACAGAACGCAAAGCACTGACAACAGTGTTATCCGTAGGCACATAGATTGCATCCACTTTCCCTACGAGAGATTCCGCAGCGGTCCCCACCTCTCCACTGTTGGTCGCCACCGCTTCAATAATTTCCACACCCAGTTCCGGGGCCACTTCTTTGGCAACATCCACCTGCACTACGGAATTCACTTCCCCGGAGTTATAAATAATACCGATATTTTTTACCGCCGGATCGATCTCCAGGATCAATTCCAACTGTTCTTTGATGGGATTCATATCCGTAGTCCCGGTAACGTTAGTGTTGGGACGTTCCATGCTTTCCACCACACCGGCTTCCACGGCATCTGTCACCGCTGTAATTAAAATAGGTATCTCCTTGGTAGCCGTAGCGGCTGCCTGGGCACAAGGTGTGGCTATAGCCAGGATCAGATCGACCTTGTCCGCCACAAACCCTTCTGAAATGGTCACCGCTGTAGGCATCTCGTTTTGGGCATTTTTATAATCGATGCTAAGATTGTCTCCGTCTTTAAAACCCTCGCTAACCAGCGCATCGATAAATCCCTCCCGGGTGGCATCCAAGGCCGGATGCTCTACAAGTTGGACAATACCGATGGCATAGGATTCTGCCGCTGCTTGTTCTTCGCTTTCAAGCTCTACCGTTTTTTCGCCTCCTCCATCGGAAGCCGGCGGCGTTGATTGGGCACAGCCGGCGAGCATCAAAGCCGCGATCAGCAGTAAAATAACCCCCCACTTAATTTCTTTCTGACTTGACAAATTTCTCCCTCCTGATTAACAAAATATTTGCTGGCCATATCTGACACTTTTCATTATAAGCATCCCTGTTTTGATAAGTCAATGGTTTATAGAATATATTTATTATTTTAATTTATTCATCTATAACTATATGATTATTATTAATTCACCTTTTGCAGCAACATTCCTGCTTTCTGAAAATTTATTTCCTAAAACAAAAAAACCCTGGCTAAGCAGGGATTAGTTTAAAACCGCAGTGGAAAATTATACCTGGTAATGTTCGGTACTTTTTTATGGATCCCTAAACAGACTGCATACCGGGATACAATGGGCAACCCAACAGGTAAAAAACCAGCCGGGCAGGGAGCATAGCAGCATAGCTGGCTTTCCGAATTTTGAAATAGACACGTTCAGCCGGGCAGCAATGCTAATCTTCCAAATTAACCGGGGTACGGATGTCGTCCGTTTTTTCCGCAATTACGAGCTGCTGGGCCAAATTTTTCTTGGTGTTAAAAATAATGGGGGCGGCCAAGTTTGTAGTCATCTTTTTTTCCCCGGCAAAGGTGACCGTCGTCAAGACCAAAACATCTTCTTTGCTGACCAGTTCCAGTTCCGTCAGGATCTCATCCGGCAGATCTACGCTGTAATCAGGAAAAAAGGAAAAGGGATCCAGCAAGAATAGGCCCATCTCTTGTTCCTTGCAAGATTGCAGGTAATAAAAGAACGGGTTGTCCTCCAGGGCATGCAGGATATAATCCTTATCACTGCCGAATCCGGGAAGGCCCTGCCGGAAATAAACAGGTTGGGATTGCTGGCCGGCCTCTCCCTTTTTTTTGGTTTGTTTTTGTTTCTCACCTTTCAAGCTGATCATTATCTTTTAATCCTCATTTCTGTTAACGCAAGAAATCGACGAGGCTGGGATAGACCATGCGTGCCCCTGTCGAAAGAGCAGCTAAATAAGTATTTTCTTGCATCGTCACTTCTGTAATAGCCTCGGCTAAATCAATATCTTCGATCTTGGAACGAAGTTCTCTTAAATAAATGTGCTCGTTGTGCAACCGCTGTTCCGTATAGGTAAGCCGGCCCATCCTGGAGCCCACTTCGGCAACGCACTGCAGCAGGCGGTTCTGGTGCTCATCGATCTGTTTTAGGATCTCCCCGCCTAATTTATCACGTCCATCGCCACCATTGCCATCGTCATAATTTCCTGTCAAAATATCATATATGTCAATGATCGTTTGAAAAAGATTTACGGGACTTTCCACATTGTTATTGTTTTCTTCATCGGCCCCTTCGGTAATAAGTTCTCCGAAAACTTTTTCGGCAGTGAGATTTACAGGTATGGTCTGCTCGGGGGTTATCTCGATCTCCCTTATACCCTCATCACCCTTGTAGACAACTTTCAAGGTACCGCCTTCTTCTTCTTCCAATTTGAAAGGTGGAGCCTGGCTCTGGTGCCCGCCAAAGATATAGAGCCCGGTGACCTCGGAATTGCCCACGCCGATCATGCTGTCCAGGATCTGTTTGATCTCGGGAGAGATTGCCTGCAAATCTTCTTCTGTCATCGTGCCGTTCGCGGTGTAAATAGCCAGCTCTTTAAGCCTTAACAAGGCATCCAGCCCTTCGGCTATGGCATCTTCCGCCGTCGTAAGCCAGGTAATTCCTTCTCCTATATTGCGCCGGTGCTGTTCGTTGCGCATCATGCCCGTGCCGGAGATACGCATCACCTTGTAGGCACCTACCGGATCTTGTGATGGACGGGTAAAATTGCGCCCACTGGAAAGTTGGACTGCTTTTTCCTGCAGCGAGCGAAGATTGTGCCTGATGTTACGGCTTATGGATTGCGCGATCATGCGATGGGAAACACGCATGGTTCTAAACCCCCTATCTACCTATTTCGCTGAACATTACGCCTAACATTTCGTCAAGAACGTTTAAAAAGCGCGCTGCAGCGTTGTAAGCGTGCTGGTACTGGATCATGTTGAGCATCTCATCGTCTAAGGAAACACCGGAGACAGCCTCCTGACGCTCCTGTATACGATCCCTCACGTTTTCCAGGGAGACGGACATGCGCTGCGTTTCGCGGCCTTCCACTCCCAAATTGGCAATCACGCCCCGGAAAAAGTCGCTGAAGGTGGCAGTTCCTTCACCTCCGTCTTTTTCCATGGTGAGCGCTTCTCTTAAGCGGGCAATTTTCAGCGCATTGCTGCCGTCGCCGGGAACCGCAATAGGTTCATTATCCTCACCTTCCTCAACAAAGGACGAGGCTGCAATATTACCTATGGTCAGATCGTCGCAGACTGCAAATTTGGCCGCGATGCCTATTTTATCAGATTCCAAAGGAGCTCCGGGATTTTCCCCTTCTTCGCCTTCATCTTCATCTTCTTTATAGGTTTCAAAAAAATTTCTTTTGCCTGTACCATCAAGACCATATCCTTCACGGTGCAAGTTATTGACCTCTTCGATCAGCGCATAGACCAGCTCGTCCAGGTCGCCTTGGTACTGCGGGAAAACCTCGT
>JAAZMP010000010.1 GCA_012798755.1 Bacillota bacterium | reverse complement strand
GAGACCCAGAATCGAACTGGGGACACGAGGATTTTCAGTCCTCTGCTCTACCGACTGAGCTATCTCGGCATGTATGGCGGAGCTGACGGGAGTCGAACCCGCGATCTCCGGCGTGACAGGCCGGCATGTTAGACCACTACACTACAGCTCCACCGCAAGGAATAGTATACACAATTATTAATCAAAAGTCAACCGGATGTGTAGAAAAAAAATAGCTCCTGATCAAATCTGGAATATCTTAAACATAAATGGAATAATCGCCTGCAAGCAGATTCATACTTTACTGCTGTTACACAAACGGAACAGCAGTTCCTTCTTTAAGCTTTTGTATAATAAATGAGGCTTTGCAACTCGACGCTTAAGTTAGCATTTTCCACACAGATCCCCTCCGGCACGCGCAACTTTGCAGGAGCAAAATTAAAAACAGCGCTTATGCCGCTTTCAATTATTTTCTCAACAGCTATTTGGGCCTGCCCCGAAGGAACGGTCAAAACGGCTACCTTGGCATTATAGGTATTCACAATTTCATTCATTTTGGACATAGGCAGTACTTCAACGTCGAGGATCTTTTTCCCAATAATGTCGCTGTCTATGTCAAAAGCAGCCACGACATTTACATAAGGATTTTTGGTAACATT
Source organism: Bacillota bacterium (assembly GCA_012798755.1). Taxonomy (GTDB): domain Bacteria; phylum Bacillota; class Dethiobacteria; order DTU022; family UBA8154; genus UBA9862. The sequence continues at coordinate 6,461 of JAAZMP010000010.1, read as the reverse complement.
ATAATTGATGAGTGCGATACCTAAATGCCCGGCCCCCACCACGATAATGTTGGTCTGTTTGTCCAGGCCAATTATCTTCAAAATTTTCTCCCGCAAAAAAACAGTATTATAACCGGTTCCCCTGGTACCAAACGCACCAAAAAAAGCCAAATCTTTCCTGATCTGCTCGGCAGTAAAGCCAGACTCATCGCTTAATTCACGGGAAGAAATAATCTCCACTTCATTTTCGATAAGATTATCCAAAATATGCAGATATATAGGCAAACGCCTTACAACTGACTTTGGTGCATTTCTATTGTTTGCTTTCACTCCCCCACCCTCTTTAAATTGGTTTTGTTTTTTTCCAGGAAATCTGCAATGTTTTTTATATCATCCCTGCAGAACAAAACTGTATTTTTGTTTTTATTTTTCCCTAAAACCTCTTCCCGATCTTTGGGATCGTATACCAAAGCCAATAGCTGCCGGGGTTCTACTTCTAACTCATCCCCCGACCAGGCAACGATCTTCGGGTAGTCCCACCTTTTGTAGCCTTCTAAAATCACATAATCCACCTTGCCGCAAAGAGGAACAATTTCCTCCGGGGGCGTATTTTTTTCTACACGGCGGAACAAAGCCAACCTTGACGGAGAAGAAAGAACCACGGCCTGGCTACCTTCTTCCCAAAAATTTGCAGTATCGCTTCCTTTTCTGTCAACTTCCCCATGCTCAAGGGGATCGTGCTTGATGACTCCTACCCTGTAACCCCTTGATTGCAGCTCTCGTATGAGTCCCCTGATAAGCGTTGTTTTTCCGGTTTTGCTATGTCCGATTACAGAAAAAATTGGCGGCATTTTTAGCATTCAAAAAACCTCCCTAATAACGGTATAACTGTTCAAATAAGGGCCCGACAAACGGCAAATGTACAAAAACAGTACCACATAGACAGCATATCATTTGCACCTGGTTCTAAGATAGCAACACACAATTTGTAAAATGGCATTAAAACAGTAAAATCTATCTTGCTTTTGCAAAAAACAAATGGTAAACTTAACTGGAAAATTAATGGATCTTTTCCACAACAATCAAAGAAGGAGGATCGTTAACCTGATTTACCATACTATAATGAAGGACTGTAAATTGCTTTTGATCCAATCTTTGGCAAAGGGAAATGAGTGCCCGTTTTTCTTCCTCCCCGCCTTCATGTCCGGTGTAGACTACTAACGTAATAATTCCCTGCGGTTTGAGCATGGAAAGACCGGCTTGCAGGGCCCTGACCGTTGTTTTGGGCCGGGTAATAATGCTGTGATCCCCTCCGGGTAGATATCCCAAATTGAACATGATCGCTGCCACAGGCTTTTCTACATGATATGATATGTGTTCATGGCCGTCCAGTATCAAAACCACCCGGTGCAGCAAGTTTTTTTCTTCCAGCAATTTACGCGTTCTTCCGAGAGCTTCTTCTTGCACATCAAAGGAGAACACTTTGCCCCCGTCGCCTACCTGTTGCGCCAGGAAGAAAGTATCGTATCCATTGCCTGCCGTGGCATCTATAACCTGTTCTCCATTACAAACACAAGCACGGATAAAATTCCTGGCCATATGTAAAGGCTTCATGATAGTAGACATTTGATGTCTCCTCCTTAAAGATAACCAAAGCAAAAAATAATGATTTAAGGTGGCTATGAAATGAAAAAAGGGAAATACGACCCCAGCCCGTTTTTACTTCTCTTTCTAATATTAACCCTTTTACTGGCAAGTTGTAAAGCCGACACCTTGCCGGAAGAGCCTTTAACTTCCGAAAATGAATTGGAAGAAAAAATCGATTCGGAAAAAAAACCTGAAATCCCCGAAAAGACGTCTCCGTTTACGGGGCTTCCCACAGAAGAAATCTTTGATTATCCCTACGCCATTATCGTGGAAAATTTGCCCCCGGCAAGGCCCCAATCAGGTTTAAGCAAAGCGGAAATAGTATATGAAGTTCCCACGGAAGCCTTTATTTCTCGCTTCCTCGCGCTTTACATATCACCTTATGAAGAAGAAATCGGCCCTGTTCGCAGTGCCAGACCCTATTTTGCCTATCTCGCCCAAGAGTATGACAGTATCTTGGCACATTGCGGGTATTCCATCCATACGGAAGCCGTACTTAAAAAAATCAAAGCCAAACATATTGATGAACGCTACAATCCTACCTTTTTCAGGAGGGAAAAAAGCAGAAACGCACCCCACAATCTTTACACAACACTCCCCAGGCTTACCCAGGGAGCGGAAAAACACAATTACCTGGATAAAAGTGGGCAGGAAAACCATCACGATCCTATTTTTTATTTTGAGGAAAAAGAACCACCTGAACAAGTTGTTTCCAGCATCAGCATCGATTTCAGTGCAAATAACCACATCGAATACCGCTGGGATTCCCCGGAAGAAAAATATACCCGTTACAATGACGGCAGTCTTTTTATTGATGCAAACTATGGTGAAGCTGTAAAAGTGAAAAATATCGTAGTGCAATTCGTTGACATGCGTATATTTACAGAAGAAGGCCACCTTGACATTACGCTTATAGGGGAAGGAAAAGGTCTTCTTTTTAGCGGGGGGGCAGTTGAGGAAATAAAATGGCGGAAAGACGATAATGAAAAAGAAACTCGTTTTACGGATGCCAACGATCACAATATAGTATTGCTACCGGGAAATACCTGGATTCATCTGGTCCCTGAAAAAGGGAAAGTAGAATGGTCTTTGGAATAAAAAACGGGAAATAACATTCCAGGCACTATGCAAAACAGCAGGATTATCCTTTCATTTTTAACCCACCTTCAATTGCCTTTTGCCACATCGTTTGGCTCCAATTTTTCACTGACGCTGATATAAAGTTTGCCTTGGCAGTCCAAGCTGGCATAAAAAACATTTTCTTTCTCCAGGCCGTGGCGCCTCAGTTCGTCCTCCAGCCAGCATCTGCTGAAACCAAGGTGTTTGAGGTTTTCATCCAACACCTCCCCGTCCAGGACTAAAGGGGCGGGGATATTCTCGTAAGACGGTGTCAAGTTCAGATCTTCGGGGGTAAGATGTCTTTTGGTGTTTTTCAACATTACACTCAACTCCCCGGATGTCTCCAAAATCGCATATTCCACATCTGATATGTTAAAAACATCTTTCTGGCGAAGCTGCCCTAAAAGATCGTTTAAGTTATAGCGTAGCCGGCGCATTTCCTTTTCCATGATTTTTCCTTTAGAAATAAGAATGCTGGGATAACCGTCAACCCATCTCCTTAAACGCCTGCTATGCAAGCAAAGATAGGAAATCGATATCTGCACAGCTACCAGAACAAACATGGGGATCAGGCCCAGATATAAAGGTTTTTGCAATTCCTCCATGGGGAAAACAGCTATCTCTGCAATCATAATAGCCACAACCAAATCAAAAGTAGACAGCTGCCCAACCTCTCTTTTACCCATCACACGCATTATCAACAAAACAACGATGTATATGAAAAGAGCCCTAAATAAAGCGGTAAATACCAAAAAATCACCCCTTTTCTATTCTTCCACATAAAGCAGAAAATAAAAAAGGGGACGCAACTGTCCGGAAACACCATTGTATTAGGAATGTTTTGTCACTAAATCAAAATATATTTTTATCTATGCTGACGATTTGTACACGAGCATCGTTATCAATAAAATTTATAGCCTTATCTATCACCTTATCAAGGTAAGCTGTTTCATTGCCAACAATGGCCAGCCCTATTTCAGCCATTCTGTGAAGATCCTGACTCCCCACCTCGGCAATGGAAATGTTAAAACGGCTTTTAAGCCTGTCGATTATACTTCTTATTACTTTCCGCTTTTCTTTTAAAGAAGCGCCGTCCATTAAATGCAGTTCCAACCTGCACACACCTGTTAACATTTTCGTATACTAGCCCTTTAACCCAATAGTTTTGGGATACTATGCCGGTTAAAAAGCTTCAGCCCCCTTTCCTGTCAAGGTCATGACGTTATATAAGTTCCTTTAACGCAAGCGTCATACCATCGCTGGCCGCTATGACCCTGATCCCCAGTTGTTCTTGGAGATCTTGTGCCAGAAGATAAGGTTTTTTCCGCAACATGGTTATACCAAAATGCGTCAGCACCGCAACTTTAGGTTCTATATTTTTAATGATTTCAGCTGCCTGTCTTAAATGCAGGTGAAAGATCCGTTCATCATTGTATTCATGAAATAGCACTACGTTGATAATCAAAATATCGGAATTTCGGTAATGATCAATCAAACCGGGAAAAAATCTGGTGTCTGAGATCAAGGAAACGGTGCCATAAGGCAAAAAGAACTTGAGCCCGTACGTTTCAACAGGGTGATTATGCCTTACAGGTGTTTTCAGGGTAAATGAAGGATGTTGTATCGTCTTGCCTTCTTGCAGATAATCTATTTTCTCCAAAAAGGCACGCACATAGGTTTGAACCACTGAATCCGGCGGGGCGAAAACATCCCTGGGCGCATATAAAAAACCTTTTCTGTTCCTTCCTCCGTCGGTCATAGCTTCAATAATAATGTTCACATCATTGGAATGATCGAGATGGCGGTGGGTCAGTATGACCCCGCTTAAAACAAAAGGATCCAGCTTGGGCCGTGATGATAAACACCGCACCAGGGAACCCGGGCCGGGATCTACCAAAATCTTTTCTTCACCTAAGGAAAGCCAGAGGCCGCCGGAAGCACGAAGTTGCCTAGAAACAACAAAACGAGCACCGGCAGTGCCCAAAAACTTTATAAAATCTTTTCCCCGTTTTTCCATTCCATTACTATCCATTGGCAAAATCACCATGTTTCCCCTCTGCAACCTATTATAACATAACATAAAGTGAGGTAAAAAGGAAAGGGAAAGTATTTTCCGTAATTGCACCGACTATGCCGAAAACGCCATGTTATTGCTGTCGTTTTGAATACCGGCGAAGGAACAGCTATGAACAATTATTTTTTAGGGTTAGTTGGTATAATTTTTCTAAATAAGGTTAAGATATCCGCGAAAGATAGGTTAAGGATATTCACGAAAGGAGGGAAACACTTAGATGTCGACCTTTTTTACCATTCATTTAATATTGGGAATCTGGTTAGCACTAGTCAATTTTACTCCGATTATGGCGCCCTCTACTTTGGCTATAAATAACGTTATTATCGGAGTTATTATCGCCTTCTACAACGCCTACTATCTTTTTGCCAAAAGGGATGTCGAGGCCAAACAATCATAAAAGCCAAGGTTTTGATCTAAAATAAGGCGGTCTTTAAACCGCCTTATTTTTGTGGAAAACTATCCCCGTGAGGTATGCCGCTGCATTTGGGAGAAAATCCTTTTTATATCATTTTTTATTTACTGGTGGTTCTACTGCATAAATATTCCCTGATAAGTACCAGCTAAATCTCGCGGTGTTATTACCTACCGGTGTTTAAATACAGGTTCCCTTTTTTCCAAAAATGATTGCACTCCCTCCCGCGCATCTTCGGTTAGGAATACTCTTTCTAAAAGATCCCTTTCTATCATACACCCTTCTTCCAAAGAAACTTTTATCCCTCTGTTGATGACCTCTTTTACCAGCTTCAAAGCGGCTCCCGGCCTGGAAGTCAACAAAAGGGCAAACTCTTTTGCAGAGTCAAGCAGTTTTTCGGGGGAAACAATTTCATTTACCAGGCCCACCCGCAAAGATTTTTCGGCAGTAATGGGGTTACCGGTAAAAATCATCTCTTTGGCAAGAGATACACCTACAAGGCGGGAAAGCCTCTGCGTGCCACCTGCCCCCGGGAATAGCCCCAGTTTAATTTCGGGCATACCCAGCAGGGCACTTTCCGAAGCTATCCTAAAATCACAGGCCATGGCCAGCTCAAGGCCACCGCCAAGCGCATAACCATTAATCGCCGCTAAAGTAGATATTGGTAAAGCCTCCAGGTAATTTAAAGTATCATGCAACTTTTGTGTGTAGGGTAATGTAGAAGTTGAACTTTCTATTAAACCCGCCAACTCTTTTATATCGGCTCCTGCCAGAAAGGTTTCTTCACCCTCACCCGTTATAATCAACGCCCGGCAATCCTTTTTAGCATTGATTTCTTGAAAGCATTCCAAAAGTTCTTCGGCGACTTTTAAACTAAGCACGTTCATGGGGGGATTATCGACAACTAGAATAGCGATTTCTTTTTCCTGCGTCCAGCTAACAAATTTTTTAGGCATTCCAGATTCTCCTTAACTTGCAAGATAACTGATAAAACAATATTACCACAAATTAATCCGGATTACCGTTTTTGTTTTTTCCGTTGAACTTGATTTTTTGCTTTTTTTATGCTAAGATTTTGTTAAAAGAACATGTCGGGGTGGCGGAACAGGCAGACGCGCACGGTTGAGGGCCGTGTGGTTTACACCATGTGGGTTCGATTCCCATCCCCGACACCACATTTTAACTTAAACTTATAGATTCTTTCTTTCGGCATATATCCATCTCTCCCCT
>JAAZMP010000096.1 GCA_012798755.1 Bacillota bacterium | reverse complement strand
TGCGCACCACCCCATCCACCTTTTAAGGAGTCCCGGGCGAATTTCATCAACGCCTCAAGATCATAAAAATTTTGGGCAGCCACATCGCCCCAACGAAACCGTAACTTAGTACCTTTTTTCCAAGCGCGATAATATGGATTAAGCCCCGAGTGCAGGGATGGATGATTCCATAGTACTTGGTCAGGCCACACACCTGCGGAAACAAATGTTCGGCAGATATCTCTTATTAGCAAAAAATCAAAGCCCGGAAACTCAAGTGATACTATCGGCCTTTCTATAAATCTATGCCTATGGGAGGCAGCGGCACTACCTATTAGGGTTGTAATACCGGTCAGCACCATACGTGCTAACAAAGGATTAGAGCTTTGGCGAATCGATTCAAGAAACCTACGTGGATCAGGTGCTCCGCCACACCAAGACGTAAGCTCCCTTAGAAAGCTAGTTATTGCCCGGCCTTCAAGATAAACCCCCTTGTTAACTGGCTTGGCATCTACAGGTAAGCCATAAATTCTTTCGAATAGACTGCCTAATCGGGAGGTTAGCTCTGCAGCCACTGCTACCCCGCTTTTTGAGCTCATCATTATCCTAGAGGAGGGCCTTAAAAGTAATCCTCTACCGCTAATTCCTCCTCTGCGTGTAGTAGATCCTAGCCAATATCCGGCTAATAGCGCCTTTTCCGTAGTTAGTACCATTGATATCACACCCCCACAAGGCAAAATTCACCAGAACACGATTTTAACCATTGAATTTGCAGATTCTCACAAATGCCTTGCCGCTAGCCTTGTCCCCTTTAAAACAAAAATCGCTCCTCATCCCAGGTAGCAATTTGCACAACAAAACTTTCGATAAAACATTTAAATAGCCCATCTTTGACAGGTTTCTAAATCCCTTTTTACTAATTCTGGAACCTGTAGCAATATCTCTTCGGCAATTATTTGTGCTAATAAAGGTGGTACCGCATTTCCAATAACCTTGTACATTCCCGAAATTTTTGATTCATTAAAGAGAAAATCATGGGGGAATGTCTGAATGGTAGCTATTTCTCGGATATTTAGGCGGCGGTTTTCTACAGGGTGTAATATCCCACAGTTTTCAGGCTGAGCAGAAGCAGTTATCGTCCCAATTATTTCGTTCCTGGAGAAACGTCTGTAAAAGTTAGGAGAACGATATTTTTTCATCTGGCGATGTATCCTTTGAAAACGTTCTGGCAGTTGATCGTAAGGAATTGATTTCCATGAACCCCCTTCTGGGATACGTTCTGCCATATATAACGCCTGTGGTGATAAGGGCCAATCTATTTGATTTTTTGCATCCTTCGGTATAGAATTTAGCACATTACCTAAGGCAAGTGTTTTTTTATCACAGGTTATAGGTTCTGGAAAAGTGAAAGTCCTTGCATAGTCTTTTCGTATAGCTACCAAAAACACTCTATATCTATTTTGAGGAACTCCATAATCGCTAGCTTTTATAAGACGGTAATCCACATTATAACCAGGGCTAATCTCTATTTCTAAGGAACGGCATATTTGATCCATTAGCTTTGTGCCTGTGTGATCACGGATCGATAGGATGCCCCTCACATTTTCAAAAACAACAACCGATGGCTTTTTAGCCTTAACTATTCGCAAACATTCTTCGTATAGTGTCCCCCTTCTATCTTTCACCCCACGTCTATTACCCGCATTAGAGAACGGCTGGCAGGGAAAGCCTGCAGTGATAATGTCACAATCAGGCACCTCATCCTCGTCAACATCCCTGATATCCCTTGGATCAATCCTACCAATGTTAGTACTGTATACTTGTTGGGCATCAGAATCAAAATCATTGGCCCACACTATACGATAACCTGCAGCCAAAAAACCCAGATCCATCCCGCCACAACCTGAAAAAAGTGACACTAACTCCACAATAAGCCTCCCCTTTCCTTTTAATTTCCTTCTTTATAATAATCTACTATCTCGAAATGATAAGTTAACTAATAGGTAGATATGTTTCCTAAGTAGGGTTGAAAGCTATGTAAAGGGTATGCAAAAATTACCCATGTTCTTTTTTTTACAAAGGTGGGTTTATTATGGTGCTGTTTCCAATAGTTCGATTCTACCAAGCTTGAGTCACAAAATTTCACACTAAAAATTTGACTATAGCATAACAAAGCCGCATCTAACGTATTTCTTCTACTTATCTACTGTATATCCTCCTTTTTCTTCATATGCATACCGCTTTATATCAATGTTGAATAAGTTTATATCCGCTTTAAAAACACCGCCACGTGGAAGAAGGTCTAATTGCCTGCTTTCCCACGGGGCGGGTTGTGGTTCTTAGGTTATGGATGGTGATGGGTTAGATTAGTATATGGGGCTATACCAGGTACACCTATTCGCCACCCTCTGGTTCTTTCCCACCTTCATCCTCTTCGCCAGCTTCTAATTCGTCTTCCCCTCCGGTTTTATCACCGTCTTCATCATCATTGCCTTCATCAGCTAGATCCTCTAGATATCCACCAATGAATCCCAGCATCTCATTTCTTTCAAGGTTGTTGAAATTAAAGCCTTCTTTACCTATTGCATCATTCAAGGCTGTAAAATCAAAATCGTCTTCAAGTAGTGCATCTAGAAGTGACATAACAGCCTCCAGTTCCTTGTACTCATCATCTTCTTTTTCATCAATTCCCTGGAATTCAGCCATTGCCTCAACGGCTGCCTTGAGGGCCTGTACAGCATTCGCATCCAAAGCACCATTATCAGCCCCTGGCTCTCCGCCAACAAATGCCCAGGAGAAGGCTCTCAGGGCCAGTTGATATGCTTTACCGGCTTCGAAGGCTGCCTTAATATCATCTATGCTTTCAAAACTGTCGTCCTTCACATTTTCCCTGTTCTCTAGCACAAAGTTGGCTACTGATATGCCTCTCGAATCCCAGAAATCATACGGATATTCCGTATACGGTTCCCCACCGTCAAGGTCTAAGCCCAGGACAATTGCATAACTTTCTATAGCATCTTTCATTGCCTCATCATTATTATCAACCGCATTGAACACCGACAGAATGTATTCTTCCTTTGTAGGTACATTCTTTGCCGCAAAGGTCATTTCAATGGAATTATTCTTGTCATCAACTAGCGTTAATGTAACATCTCTAATAGATGTTTCTTGTTGGGTTACCACCGCGGATACTAGCGATGTATCACCATTAAACCAGTTGCTGGCTGTGAGATTCTTTTCATTGTTCCAGCTGTATTCATCACTGCCAAACTTAATTGTTTTTACTGGGCTCCCTCCACCGTGCCCAAAAGCACCCATGTATCTGGCAAAGGTGTTCATCACGTAGGAGTCGATGGCGTATTCAATGGCGTCTTTTGAACCGCCGGTTCCCTCAACTTCGCCATCTTCATCAATTTTTCCGTCTTTTGCTAGCTTCTTGTAAATGCGCTCAATGCCGCCTACAGTTGCATCATCTTCAAAATCAGCGGTTACCTTTGTTCCAACCACTTCTAGTCCGGAAATATCTAGCCAGTTAGTTGCCTGACTGGAATACTTGTTGAACTTCTCCCACTTTCACTTCGTTTAGAAGTGGGAGATTCTCGCTTCATCAGTCTCGTAACCTACTACCTCCACGAGCCTCACTTTTGGACGGTTCCCGCCCTAGTGTATTTTTATATAACTT
>JAAZMP010000095.1 GCA_012798755.1 Bacillota bacterium | reverse complement strand
CTTTAATGACAAGGTGCATATCATATCCCTTGGCCGGTTGTACCGGGACAATGTTTTCCAGATTTTCTGATGGGCGATCGGGGGAATCTTTAACATCTCTATGTGGGGGTTTTTCTTTCCAATTTGATGGAAGATATGAAAGGAGCCTTCGTATTTCTTTCATACATTCAGATTCACTTTTAACTCTAAAGTCAGCAACGCCTGACACCTGGCAGTGAATTTTTGCTCCCCCCAATTCCTCCATGCTTATATCCTCACCCAAAACCGATTTGACAACTCTTGGACCTGTTATAAACATATGGGATAGCCCATCCACCATAAATATAAAGTCGGTCAAAGCAGGTGAATAGACTGATCCTCCGGTACAATTACCTAAAATGGCAGAAATTTGCGGTACGGCTCCGGAACAGCGTGTATTAATATAAAATACCACGCCGGCAAATTTTTCATCACTTACACGATATGGATCATCACTGCCTGCAATTTCGGGTCTAATGACCCGTGCTCCAGGTGAATCATTGAGGCCAATCAGGGGCACACCCATATCCAGGGCCATTTCATGAATTTTGTATAACTTTCTTCCATGATAATAACCTTGGGATCCGCCAAACACAGTTGTATCCTGAGCAAAAACACATACAACCCTGTCATCTATTGTGCCATGCCCAATAACGATACCATCGCCCGGTGCGCCAATTTTATGTCTGATCAGCATGTTGAATTCGCAAAAACTGCCGGGATCTAAAAGCATATTAATTCTCTCACGGGCCGTCAGTTTCCCCTTTTCATGTTCCCTCGCAATTTTTCTCTCGCCACCTCCCAGCGATGCAACATGTTTGATTTTACGTAGTTTTTGGATGCGTTTTTCCATGACGAATTCCTCCTAATTTTGATTTCAATTTAAGTTCGTTTCCTGTTTAAAAAATTTTTTTATTATCTCGTTTTGTTCGCCTAACCATATTCTATGTGATCATATTATACGTGCAATATTTATGCCATTGGTTGAAATTGTCTGGATATGAATGCTCCTAATAAATACTTTCTGTGTTTATTTTTCTCTTGTTTCAAGATTATACCTGCAAAGGTACTATTAGAATTGTGTTAGATACAATCTTTAGGAGTGGGGCTGCTGTTACTTCCGCAAGATAATTATTTAAGTTAAACGATTATGCAAGGGTCAGAAGATTCCCACTTGACTACCTTGCTGCTATATTGGTATAATCAGTGTGTGTTATAAAAACACTTTGTTTGCTTGTCAAACATGAAGCTGCATATCTGGAAGCTGTTTAAAACTGGGTTCAAGGGTTAACTGGGTATATTTAACATGTCCCGAAAAACATTCTTACTGGAGGCAATGTTTATGACACTAAACAGCAATAAAAAAACAATGAAACTTTTTAAAGATTCCTTCCTGTCAATTCTTGAAAGTATAAACGATCCCGTAATTGTTATTGATAAAAAAGGTATGGTTATCTATGTTAACAAAGCCTATGAGTACCAGATAGGTATCTCCAGGGAAAATATTTTACAAAGGAATCTTACCGAAAGATGTCCCGAGGATAAACTCCTTACAGTTCTGAAGACAGGGTTACAGGTAGAAGGAGATGAATATTACGACAAAACACTTGGCTATAATATAGTAGCACACTTTATTCCATTAAAAAATGAAAACGAAGAAGTAAAAGGTGTAGCCGGAGTTGGCAATGCCAGTACTATCAACAGAATAAATAAACATTTGCGGGCATTAGTTGTCAGAAATGAGGCGGAAACAAAGCAACAAGTTAACAAAAAGGAGCTGCGGGCTTTTAAAAGGATAATAAGTAACGACCCCAAAATGCTTCATTGCATTAATATAGCTGATCGAGTAGCTAAAACTGATGCTTCTGTCATTCTCAGGGGGGAAACAGGCTGTGGTAAGGAGTTGTTTGCAGAAGCTATTCACAAAGCCAGCAACCGTGCTGCTAACCCCTTTGTAGTAGTAAATTGTTCAACCATTCCTGAAAACCTTCTTGAATCAGAATTGTTTGGATACACTTCCGGTGCATTTACGGGTGCCAGTTCCCGGGGGAAAAAAGGGAAATTTGAAAAAGCCCATGGGGGGACATTATTTTTGGATGAAATAGGGGATATATCTCTTAGCACACAGGTAAAATTGTTAAGATTTGCACAGGAAAAATATATTGAAAGACTCGGAGAAACAAAGAAAATACCTGTTAACGTGCGAATTATCTCAGCTACACACAGGAATTTAGAACAATTGATACAGCAGGGCGAATTTCGGGCAGACTTATTTTACCGTTTAAACGTGGTTCCAATTTACATTCCACCGTTAAGGGAGAATATTGCAGATATACCCCTCCTTTCATATTATTTCTTAAATTATTACACTAAAAAATACAAGAAAAGCAATTTAACACTTTCTCCCGATGCCGTAAAGTATCTGCAAGATCATTCGTGGCCCGGTAATGTCAGGGAATTAAAAAATGTTATTGAACAGGCAGTTATTTTGTGCCGAACAAATGAAATTGCCCCAAGTGACTTACAGCTAAAAATTTTAAATGCCCCTTTGCATGAATCTTTTCATACGTTATGCCTTAAAACAGAAATTGAAAAGCTGGAAAAAACGTTTATTTTGGAAGCATTGGATAAAGCACAAAATAATAAAAGTAAAGCAATAAATTACTTAAACATCAGCCGAAGCGCTTTTTATGCTAAATTAAAAAAATATAATATTTCTTGATGGAAAAATACGTACAAAACCCGGATATCAAAGATAACCTTATTAATCACTTTTAAGCCAAACTGCTTAAAAAGTGCAATAAAATGAGTGCGGCAGAAAAGTTTTTAAACTTTTTCTGACCGCATTTTATTAATTCTGCAATAAGACGACAAATCCACTGTGCTATTCAATGCCTCCAAATTATACTATAATAATATGAGGGTAGTTTTTTAATAAGGAGGCAAGGTTATGGTGCGTGTAAGCGATCTTCGTGATAGAGATGTCATTAATGTTAACGATGGAAAAAGGCTGGGCATTATCAGTGACATTGATCTAGATCTGGAAAATGGCAAGGTAAAAGCGATCATCCTGCCGGGGCATGGAGGATTTATGGGTGTCATTGGCAGGAAAAATGACCTGATTATACCCTGGGAAAGAGTAAAAAAAATAGGTATTGATACTATATTGGTAGACTGCCCGGTCGAATCCGGTAACATCTAAATAAAGGAAAGACGGTCTCAATTTTATCTGGAGGTTTTACTGCAAATAGAAAGGATTGGTTCTTTGACATCAGATCTTTTCCCATTTAACGAAATCAGGAAACGGGATGGGAGAATAGTGCCCTTCGATGCCGAAAAAATCACTCAAGCTATCTTTAAAGCTGCTTGGGCTGTAGATGGGGAGGATTATTCTCTTGCCGGCGAACTAACCAAAGAGGTTATTGCTTACCTCAGCGGGCAAAAGTTGCCCGGCTTGATTCCTTCAGTAGAAGAAATTCAAGATGCAGTAGAAAAGATCTTGATTGAACGGGGACATGCCCGTACAGCGAAGGCCTATAT
>JAAZMP010000094.1 GCA_012798755.1 Bacillota bacterium | reverse complement strand
TCGGCAAGTTTGTCTTTTACGCCGACAGGACCGCTACCCGGCCCACCACCGCCATGGGGAGCAGCAAAAGTTTTATGCAAATTAAGGTGTATAACATCGAATCCCATATCTCCGGGGCGGGCCAGGCCCATAATCGCATTGAGGTTGGCCCCATCATAGTAGAGCAGAGCACCGGAATCATGAACCACACGGGCAATTTCCAAAATATCTTCTTCAAACAGTCCCAAGGTATTGGGGTTTGTCAACATTAAAGCTGCAGTTTCTTCATCCAGGGCCTCTTCCAGGGCCTGCACGTCAACCAGCCCACGTTCATCTGCGGGAATTTGTACAACTTCGCAATCTGCCATAGCCGCTGTAGCAGGGTTGGTGCCATGTGCCGAAAAGGGTATAAGGACCTTGTGCCTTTTTTCCCCACGATGGCGATGATAGGCCAAAATGACCATCAAGCCCGTCAATTCTCCATGAGCACCGGCAGCAGGCTGCAAAGTCACGCGATCCATGCCGGTAATTTCTTTAATACAGTCTTCCGTTTGGTACAGCAACTCCAATGCCCCCTGTACGGTAGTATCCTCTTGTAAAGGATGCAGAAAAGCAAAACCGGGCAACGCAGCAGCTTCCTCGTTTACTTTGGGATTATATTTCATAGTACAAGATCCCAGCGGGTAAAAACCGGAATCAACACCGAAATTTCGCGCCGACAGGGCCAGGTAGTGTCTCATGATTTCACCTTCGGAAACTTCCGGCATCTTTAGAGGACGTTCCCGCATCATTTCCTGCGGCAGCAATTCCGACAATTCTTTTACAGGCACATCGCAAGGAGGCAACGTACAGCCCCGCCTTCCCGGACTGCCCATTTCAAAAATTAGAGCCTTGTCTTTTTTCATTTCCATGCCTCCAATCCCTGTATCAGACTATCTATCTCTGCACGGGTACGATTTTCCGTGACACAAAAAAGCATACTGTTATTTAGCTCGGGATAAAGGGGACTCAGATCGAGGCCGCCGATGATCTTTCTTTCCAAAAGTTTGCGGTTTAATTCTTTGGCATCTTGGGGAAGGCGAACGGCAAATTCTTTAAAATAGTAACCGGGAAAAACTAATTCAAGGCCGGGTATGCCGCTCATTTTTTCACGGGCGTAGGCAGCTTTTTGTAGGCACAAAAAAGCAACCTCCCGCAGACCTTCCGGTCCCAAAGCAACCATATAAACAGCTGCGGCGAGAACATTTAAAGCCTCATTGGAACAGATGTTGGAGGTAGCTCTTTCCCGGCGAATATGCTGTTCCCGCGTCTGCAAAGTAAGCACAAAGCCCCTTCTCCCGTGAGCATCTGTTGTCTCCCCCACGATGCGCCCCGGCAGCCTGCGCATAAATTTTTCCCGGGTAGCCAAAAAACCCAAAAGCGGGCCCCCGAAGGAAGGGGAGCTTCCCAGGCTTTGGCCTTCCCCCACAACAATATCAGCATCATATTCGCCGGGCGCCTTCACAAGAGGAAGAGAAATTGGGTCTGTAATAACCAGCAGCAATGCACCTTTGGCATGTAGAAAATCAGCTACACCCTGTAAATTTTCCAACAAACCGAAAAAATTTGGTGTCTGCACAACCAAAGCGGCATGGTCTCCGTCCAGGGCAGCTTCGGCCCGCTCAAGATCTGTCTTTCCTTCTTTTAAAGGGACCTCCGAATAAGATAAGTTGCGACTGTCAAAATATCTTTTCAAAACATCGCTGTAAAAGGGATTGACAGAACGGGAAAGTAAAATTTTTTGCCGGCGCGTTGTAACACAAGCCATCAAAGCAGCCTCAGCCAAAGCCGTGGCCCCATCGTAGAGGGAAGCATTGGTTACCTCCATGCCTGTTAGTTCGCAAATAAGTGTTTGATATTCAAAAATAGCCTGCAACATTCCCTGGCTTGCTTCAGCCTGGTAAGGAGTGTAGGAGGTATAGAATTCGCTGCGCCCGGTAACATGCTTTACTATGGTAGGAATAAAATGATCATAGACCCCCGCACCCAGAAAACAGGCATAATCCTTTATATTCAAATTTTTGCCGGCCAAACCTCCCAGGTGACGGAGCACTTCTGTTTCTGTAAAAGACGGGGGAAGGTTTAATGTTTCCTTAAGACGTACTTCGGGCGGTATATCTTCAAAGAGTTCTTCCTGGGAATTAACGCCGATATCTTGCAACATGATTTGTCTTTGTTTCTCTGTCAAAGGAAGATAATGCCGTCCTCCCATTTTATGATTCCTCCTGTTCTACCAGCTGGACATATTCCTCCTTGGATAATAAAGCCTCCAGTTCTCCCTCGTCAGAAATCTTTATACGGGCGATCCAGCCGGCCTTATAAGGATCTTCATTTAAAAGTTCGGGCTGATCCAAAAGTTTTTCGTTTACCGCGATCACTTTCCCCGAAACCGGTGCATAAACATCAGATGCGGCCTTCACGGATTCGATGACAGCCATACTTTCCTCAGCTTTAACTTCCTGGTCTGTTTCCGGAAGTTCCACAAAAACAACTTCCCCCAACTTATCCTGGGCATAATCTGTAACTCCTACTATAACAATATTTTCTTCTTTAATTTCAGCCCATTCATGTTCGCGGCTATACTGCAAATTTTCGGGAAAATTCCATTTCATTATGATTCCCTCCTGTAGAAAGGTAGTTTTTCAATCCTGGCCGGGTATTCCTTATTTCGAATAACAACTTTAACCTCTGTGCCCTTTTCGGCTTTATCAGAATCCACAAAAGCCAGACCAAGGGCTTTTTGCAAAGTCGGCGAAAAAGTACCGCTACTGATCCATCCTATATCCTGTTGATTTTTTTTGATAATGTAACCACTTCTGGGTATGCCCCTTTCCAGCATCACCAAACCAACCAGGCGTTTTTTTAGACCCTCTTCTTTTTGTTTCAACAAAGCATCCTGACCCGTAAAAGCAATTTTCTTTTCCAAAGCCACAAACCTATCCAACCCGGCTTGCAAAGGAGAAATTTCCGGGGACAGTTCCTGGCCGTAAAGAGGCAGGGAGGCCTCCAGACGCAGTAAGTCCCGAGCCCCCAAGCCAGCGGGCTGGACATCCAAGCCATCATCAGACCGCCCCGCCGCAATAAGTGCCTCCCATAAGGAAGCGGCTTCATTAGGAGAACAAAGTATCTCGAAACCATCTTCGCCTGTATAGCCGGTCCGGGAAAGCAAACATTTAATCCCGGCAATTTTAACATCCGGTAAAAAATTGTACCGCCTTATGCTTGAAGGAAGAACATCTTCTG
>JAAZMP010000093.1 GCA_012798755.1 Bacillota bacterium | reverse complement strand
TCCGGAGTACAAACCGAAAACAAGAAAGCAGATAAAATTACGCAATTTATTAAAAAAATTGCCGGACAGACCAATCTGCTTGGTTTGAATGCTGCCATCGAAGCTGCCCGAGCCGGGGACAGGGGCAGAGGTTTTGGTGTGGTAGCCGATGAAATACGCAAGCTGTCTACCTCAAGCAATGAATCAATTGAAGAAATAGATCTTTTCCTCAAAAAGACTGCTGAAAACTTATCCAATATCAACCAAAGAATAGAAAAAGTAAAAGATATTTTCCACGAACAGGCAGCTGGGGTAGAAGAAATCTCATCCTCTGTGCAGCAGCTTAATGCTACTGCTGAACACTTGAAAAAGGTTTCCGGAAATTTTTAGTCAATAGGTTTATGTTAACCGGTTCAGCTGTTTTCGATTTTGCTTAGTTCTATGATTGTTTTTGCCATGTGGCGCGGAGATTTGGCCATGCCATCGTTAAGCCATTTTTGGATAACTCCGATGCAACCTGTAAGCATGAAAGCATGAATGTATTCAGCATCTTCTTTGGTGATTGTTCCATTTCTTGTCAGCTCGTTGATGTTTTTTTCGTACACGAGCATAAGAACACGTTTTTGAAAACTTATGTCGCCACGTTCGCTAAGCAAGAGTTTGCAAAGCTGCGCGTTTTCTTGGATGTATTCAAATATCCTCTCCACTGTGTCAACCGGAACAGCGTCCAATTCATTAGCGGTATAATCTGCAAGATACCTTTCTATGTTTTCCAGTAGTTCGTTCTGAATTTTTTCCATCAAATCATACTGGTTGTTGTAATGCGCATAAAAAGTCGCGCGATTGATATCGGCATTTTCACAGATTTCTTTAATGGTGATCTGGGAGATGTCTTTTTTTTCGAGCAGTTTAATAAAACTGTTCTTGAGCACCATTTTGGTATATTTGACCCTCCTGTCAACCTTCTTGCTCCGCATCCTATTTCCCCCCAGTTTTTAAAAATATGCTAGATGCTATACATTATACTTAACGTTTGTTTAACATCTAGCATTTAGTAAGAATCTGATTGTTGATTTTATGACACATCGTTATTATAATATAGCTTAGTTTAATTTTCAACACGATGTTTAATAAACAGCAATGATGCCCATGCGTCACCAAGGAGGAAGTGCCGTGAAAAAATTTTCAGAACTGGTAGTAAAACAAAAAGGAATAGTGTTGGCTTTATTTCTTGTGCTGGCAGCAGTCAGTGCATTTTTTATTTTTTTTATTTCAGTCAACTATGACATGGTTGATTATCTGCCACAAGAAGCACAGTCAACTAAAGCTATTTCGATTATTGAGGAAGAATTCAGCGAAAGTACGCCTAATGCAAGGATCATGTTAACAAATGTCAGCATACAACAGGTGCTTGCATATAAGAAGAAAATTTCCGCCATTTCCGGTGTTAGCTCAGTAAGCTGGTTGGATGATGTGTTGGGCAAGGATATATTGACCTCCACACCATTGGAATTTTTAGATGCTTCCATCACAGAAAACTATTATAAAGATGGTCGGGCCCTATTAAGCGTATCTATCGAAAGTGGAAAGGAATCAACAGCGGTGGCTGGGATTTATGACTTAATAGGGGAGGAAAATGCTGTAGCAGGCGATGCTGTAAATGCTGCTGTTTCGCAGGATATGGCGATTTCCGAAGTCTTAAACGCAATGGCTATTTTACTTCCAATTATCCTGGTTATTCTTATAATTGCCACTACATCTTGGATAGAACCGCTGTTGTTTTTGTTTACCATTGGTATTGCGGTGCTCATCAACATGGGTACCGCAGCACTTTTCAGTGAAATATCTTTTATTACGCAAACCGTCAGCCCGGTTTTGCAACTTGCCGTTTCGCTGGACTATGCTATTTTTCTGCTACATAGTTTTGATGAATACCGGACTTCCCACGAACCCCATAGGGCCATGCAGTTTGCCATGAGGCGGGCGTTGCCAACGGTTGCGGCCAGCGCTGCGACAACGATAATTGGCTTTTCAGCCTTGTTGTTCATGCGATTTGGCATCGGAAAAGACTTAGGAATCCATTTGGCCAAAGGCGTTGCGCTAAGTTTTCTTTCTGTAATGATCTTTTTACCAGCCTTGACGCTCGCTAGTTACAAGTTGATCGACAAAACGAAACACAAAAGCTTTGTTCCCAGTTTTCGTAAAATCAGCAAAGGGCTCATGAAGATAAGAACGCCATTTTTGATATTGACGCTTATCATAGTGGTGCCCTGTTTCCTGGCGCAATCAAATACCGGCTTTATGTACGGCATGGGCGATACCAGCGAAAGTTATGCTGCGAAAGATACAGCACAGATTGAAGCAGAGTTTGGAAAGGAGAATCTGCTGGTACTTTTGGTACCAAAGGAAACCCCGGGGAAAGAAAACGAACTTTGTGAAGAACTTTCTGCCATTTCTCATGTGACAAGCGTTGTCTCCTTTGTTACGGCGGTTGGCCCAGAAATACCTCCGCAGTATGTTCCCCAAGAAACACTTGAACAATTTTATTCTGAACGATATGCACGAATTATTCTGTACACTGATAACCCTGAGGAAGGGGAACAGACATTTGATACTGTGCAATCAGTACTGGATACCGCCGAACGGCATTACGATTCCTATTATTTGACCGGTCCCAGTGCGACATTATTCGATATGAAAAACATGGTTGAATCAGATACGCGTACCGTAAATTTGGCGGCCGTTATCGGTATTTTTATTGTGATACTTTTAGCTTTCCGTTCGCTTACCATACCGTTTTTTTTGGTGTTTACTATCGAAACAGCGATTTGGATCAATCTTTCTTTTGCCTATTTTACCGATAACACACTAAGTTTTATCGGCTACCTTGTTATCAGCACTGTACAGCTTGGCGCAACGGTGGACTATGCCATTTTATTGACTAACTATTATTTGGACAATAGAAAAAGACTGCCTAAAAAAGCGGCTATGCAGAAAACGCTTTCTGAAAACTTGGTGGCCGTTCTTGTATCGGCAGGTATTCTTTCCACAGCAGGGTTTACACTTGCCGCGACCTCCAGTGAAGCAATCATTGCAGAGCTTGGTATTTTGCTGGGCAGAGGCACGCTTTTGTCTTTGGCTATGGTGGCCTGTGTACTACCAGCATTGCTTATAATTTTTGATAGGGTGATCGAGAAAACCACTCTGGAAAGCAACTTTCATACTTAGAAACATTTAAAATTGTAAAGGAGCGTATAATATGAAAAAATTGTTATCAGTGTTTCTTGTTCTTGCCGTTGCTTGTACCTTGGTCGTACCGGCTTTCGCCACGAGCACACCCACACAAAAAGAGGAGGTTGTTTATGGAATTTTGAATCCTGATGGCAGTGTGGAAAACATTTATGTGGTCAACAGTTTTGAAGGGGGCCTGATTACTGATTACGGCAATTACAGCGAAGTAAGCAATATGACCACCTCAGAAAAATTGATACAAAATGGAGACACAATTAAAATTAAAACCTCCGCCGATCGCTTTTATTATCAGGGAACGCCCGAAGCGCAGGTATTGCCCTGGGATATCGTGATCAAATATAAACTTGACGAAAAAGAAATTGCCGCCTCCAAACTTGCTGGTAAAGACGGTGCCCTCGTGATTACTGTTTCCACCAAGAAAAACAAAAATGCAAATCCCGTATTTTATGAAAATTATATGCTGCAAGTCTCTTTGGCCCTGGATGCTGAAAAATGCACGGATATTGTATCTCCAAAGGCAACACTTGCCAATGCGGGTAAAAACAAGGTGATAGCGCATACGATCATGCCGGGCGAGAATGCAAACATCACGGTAAAGGCCAATGTGCAGGATTTTTCCTGGGAAGGCATTGAAATAACCGCTTTGCCGCTTTTCATGCCCATAGAGGCACCGGATGCTGACAACTTGACAGATGATATGACCAGTTTGGCGGATGCTGTAAGCGCCCTGAACGATGGTGTGGAAGAGCTAAGCGAAGGTATTGAAAAAACCTGTTCCGGCGCTGACAAGCTAGTTAGCGGCTCAGCAGATTTTGCAAGTGGGTTATCGGAACTTGGCGACAATGCCGAAGAATTGCGGGAAGGATCCTTGCAGATCAAGGCAGCTCTAAACAATATTGCAAAAATGATGGGCGAAGAAAGCGATGCTGGGGATTTAAGCGATTTTAGCGATCTTGCCGAACTGCCCGCAGGCTTAAGGCAACTTGCAGGCGGACTAAACGAAATCATCGGCAGCATGCAGGCCCTAAAGGAAGGTTATGCCGGTGCGTATTCAGCGCTCGATAAAGCAATTGCGGGGGTTCCTGATGCGGATATAGATCCGTCCGGGCTCTATGCGGCAGTCTATGGTAATCAAAAAAAGAGTGCCGTACTCGATCAACTTATGGAATATTATAAAGCAGCCAAAACTGTAAAAGGTACTTATGCTGCAACTAAGCAGGCATTTGCCTTTGTTGAAGGCAGCCTGGATGCCATGTCAGACTCTATAGGTACAATTGCAGGGGCGCTTTCGGGTGTAGCCGATGAAATAGAGCAGTCTTTAAGTGGAGCAGGCTTGGCAGAACAAACCCATCAGCTAAAAGACGGACTCTCCCAGCTTTCCGCGAACTATGATCAATTCCATGCGGGGCTTGATGGATACCTAAATGGTGTAAAGAGCCTCGGCAGCGGTTATTCCGAACTACATGAGGGGATCGAAACGCTTGCGGGCGGAATTGAAGAATTGGACACCGGCGGCAAAGATTTATCCGAAGGCACAAACGAACTAAATGACGAAGTAGCAGATCTTCCCGATACTATACAGGTCGAAATTGACGAACTGGTAAAACAATATGATAAATCCGGCTTTGTACCCGTGTCATTTGTTTCCGATAAAAATACTAATGTGACGGCTGTGCAATTTGTATTAAAAACTGCCCCTATAGAGCTGCCGGAAGCACCTCAGGATACCGAAGCAATGCCTGTAAAGCTAACCTTTTGGCAGAAAATCCTTAAATTGTTCGGGTTGTGGGAACAGACAGCCGGAAGTTAGGCAACCAATAACCAAGGCAATTGGCAAGTAAGGGAACTAAAATCAACGGGATCCTAAAAAAATCTGCTTTGTTCAAAGTGATACCACTTTTTATGCTGTAATCTTGCCGGCTGAAGGGCAAAAAGGATTCAAAGGGCAGGATTTACACAATGGGTTCCGGGCGCGGCAAAATTTGCGCCCATGGGAGATCAAGCGGCGATGGGTTGCCCTCCAAAGCTCCTTGGGAACAAGCCGGCAAACGTCTTTTTCTACAGCCAGGTCATTTTTTCCCCGGCTTAGGCCAAGACGCCGGCTGACGCGCCGGACATGGGTATCCACAGCAAAAGCCGGAAGACCAAAACCAGTACTAAGTACTACATTTGCTGTTTTTCGACCCACTCCGGGAAGCGTCATCAACTCTTTTCTTGTTTGTGGAACAACGCCTCCGAATTTATCGCACAAAAGCCGTGAAGTTTCCATAATGTGACGACTTTTCCTTCGGTACAATCCACATTTTTTGATTTCATTTTCCAAACGCAAAGCTCCCATGTTCAGGATATCATGGGGGCCTTTTATTTTCGGGAAAAGTTTTTGTGTAATCTTATTAACCTGCTTGTCCGTGGTCTGTGCCGAAAGAATCACGGCCAAAAGAAGTTCAAAAGGGTTGCTGTAATGCAAATCCGTTTCCGTTTGCGGGTATTCTTGTTCCAGGGTTTGCAGAATTTCCCGGATAGGCAAAGGTTCTATTTTATTATTTGGTTTGTTATTAGTTTTTGAAGTCAACTGTTAGCTCCCCTTCCCAAAAAGGTTCAAGCCCCAATTCTATTATATTCTTTTTTAGGGTATTATCAATTCGGATAAAGCTAACAATAGACTTGCTAAGTACTTTTACTGACGACAAGATTAATGGCTATCAAACTAGCGCTAATTTTACCAATGTAGGTTTAGGGAGGTTTAAGGAAAATGTCCAACTATGAAACAGCTACTTTTGCCGGAGGATGTTTTTGGTGCATGGTGCATCCTTTTGACAAGATACCCGGTGTAAAAAAAGTTGTCTCCGGTTATACAGGCGGCTATACTGAAAATCCTGTGTACGAAGAGGTAAGCTCGGGGAAAACAGGCCATCGCGAAGCCGTTCAGATCACCTTTGATCCCCAAGTGGTGTCCTATGAGGAGCTTTTGAAAGTGTACTGGCGTCAGATTGATCCCACCGATCCGGGAGGACAATTTTTTGATCGCGGCGAACCGTATCAAACCGCTGTTTTTTATCACAGCGCGGACCAGAAAGAAAAAGCAGAAACCTCCAAAAAAGAACTGGCTGAAAACGCGAATTTTGCGCGGCCGATTGTCACGGAAATTTTGCCGGCGAAGCCCTTTTTTGCTGCAGAAGAATACCATCAGGATTATTACAAGAAAAAAAGCCAGCATTACAGCCTGTACCGTAAAGGTTCAGGCCGGGAAGATTTTATAAAAAAGCATTGGCCGCAAGCAGAGGGCAAAAGCCTAAATGAACTTAAAAAAAAGCTAACCAAGTTACAGTTCGAGGTCACGCAAAAAAATGCTACGGAACCGCCTTTTGATAATGAATACTGGAATAACCGGGAAGAAGGCATTTATGTAGACGTTGTATCGGGAGAGCCTCTCTTCAGCTCCCTGGAAAAGTACGATTCCGGTTGCGGCTGGCCTAGTTTCACAAAACCATTGCAACCGGAAAATATTAAAGAAAAAGATGATTTTTCTCACGGACTAATCCGCACGGAGGTCCGCAGCGATAAAGCTGATTCCCATCTGGGGCATGTCTTTGATGACGGGCCCGGCCCCGGGGGAAAGCGCTATTGCATTAATTCTGCAGCATTACGCTTCATCCCCAAAAAGGATCTGGAAAAAGAAGGTTATGGCCGGTACATTTCTCTTTTTGAACAAGAAAAAGCAAAATCTTAAAATATCATAACTGCACAGACCTATGTTTCTTTACTTATTTCTCGCGTGGCATGCAGATTATTTCTTTGATGACAGTCTTGAAAAAATCACTGGAATGGGCGGGAACGATCACACAAGCAGTATCGGCTCCCCTGGAACTGCCGCCAATGCATATAATTTCCTCACCAAAGGGGACAAGCCCGGCATCAAGGGCCATGGAGGCGATTTCGACGCAGACCTTCACCCCTTGCCCAAACATGCGCAGTGCGGTGGCAACGATTTCAGAAGGGTAAATCCCCCCGAACTGCAGCCGGAATGCTTTATCCACCCCGGCCAACAGATGCGTTGTGGTCAGGACTTTTACGCCTTTTTCTTGCAGCTGCTGCCTTTTTTCAGGTGCCATTTCGTTTTCACCGGGCGCGGCAAAGCCGGTTTGATGAGTAACACAGACTATTTCAAGACCTTGATCCAGAAATTTTTCTGCTGTTTCCCCGGTGTTGGAGGCGACGACAAGATGCTTGATTCCCAACTCTTGGG
The DNA here is from genome assembly GCA_012798755.1 of Bacillota bacterium. Classification (GTDB taxonomy): domain Bacteria; phylum Bacillota; class Dethiobacteria; order DTU022; family UBA8154; genus UBA9862. Next base: position 8,305 of record JAAZMP010000093.1, on the reverse strand, counting down.
CCCGCTTCAATGCGGCCTGAACCGTGGAAGCGGTATTTTGCGGTCCTTTTTTTTCCCAAAGCAAAAGCATTCATCCTTTCTTATTTATGAATTTTAATTTATAGTTTTGGTTGTATCAAAAAAAGGGTTTCAAAAAAGATTCATCACGTTGCTAAACAGAAAATTGGATTTTTAGCAAGTTAAAGTTATATTTTCTCTGGCATCATTGTAAAATCCTGCTGTATGTTATGACTTTTTCGTGCAGGGCACGTTGCAAAACCAACTGTAATTCACAAACAGTTCCGTATCTTGTTAGCAGCAGGTATCGAACTGCGCCTGCTAACTTGACAAAGTGATTGATAGACTGTATCATGTAACTGTTGTCAGACATTGGTATGTAGTTCAATTATTGCAGAAATGGAGAATCATATGATCAAAAAGCCAAAGTTTAAACCATACAAAAAAAGTTCTGCCCACAGATACGTCTCCCAAATGCTAAAGGATTACATTATTACCGGGGTCTACAGTCCCGGTGATCGGTTGCCTACCGAAGTCGAACTTTCTAAAACGCTGGGCATAAGCCGTGCAGCCACGCGCGAAGGCCTAAAGGAACTTGAAGGCCTGGGGCTTATTTCCACAGTGCAAGGTTACAGAGGTGGAAGGTTTGTCAAAAAAATCAATTCCGACATAATCGTCAGCGGCTTAGATCTGCTTTTGAAGACACAAAAAGTAAATTTCGATGAATTAATGGAAGCAAGAAAAGCAATTGAATGTATAACTGCGAGAAAAGCGGCACTTAACCGCACTTCAGAAAACCTTGAAGCAATGTCCAAAGTTCTTGACTTAAGAGTGGACTCCAAAGAAGAATTTTATAAAAGAAATTTTGAGTTGCACGAGATTGTAGCCCGTGCTTCCCAAAACATGGTTTTATTTTATGTTATCCAAGCTATCCGTAAATTAATCTATCAGACATATTCAAACCTTTCCTTAGAAGAAAATGATATCGAACTTGTGATGAGAACCCACCGTGCCATTTACGAGGCTATCAAAAATCGTGACCCGAAAGAGGCCGAAAAAGCAATGGTCTATGATCTGGAAGCCTATAGGGAACTGTATCTTAATGTCATTGCCAAACGTGTGCAGGAAAAATCAACCGCAGAAGAAGATCTAGGCAAAATTGAAAAACCATAATAACAAAATACCCTGAACTAATTTAAAGCTATATAAAAATTGTATCAAAGCAGCCGGCATAAGAGCTGCCCGCTATAAAAGGGCAGTTTTTTATTTTGCCTAAAAAGGGTTGACAATTTAGACAAAAGAGAATAGTATTATAATGTAGATACGTCAGACATCAGTTCCCAAGACTTTGCCCGGAGATGTTTATAGAAAAGTTGTAGTATTTGCAACCTTTAGAAAGTGGGTCATGGGAGGTGGTGATGCAGGCTTTTGATAAACTATGAAGGAGGATGATTCCGTTGGCTAACACTATGGGCAAGGATAAAAAAATCCATTATGGGTGGATTGTAATCTTCATGGGTTTGCTTACCACTATTGGTTCACATGGCTTCGGGAGAATGGCTTATACGCTTATTCTTCCAGAAATGAGCGAAGGCTTGGGGATAACTTTTACCCAGGCGGGCCTGTTAGCGTCCGGCAACTTGGCTGGTTACCTTATTTTTGCACTCATCGGTGGAATATTAGCCTCCATGTATGGCACACGCATTGTTATTTGCCTTTCCTTGCTGTTGATGGGCATTACCATGGTTTTGACAGGTTTGGCCACCTCTTTTGAATTTGCTTTGGTTTTGCGTTTGCTTACAGGAATCGGAAATGGCGGAGCTTATGTTCCAGCCATGGCTTTGGGTTCGGCTTGGTTTGCCATGAGAAGGCGAGGGTTTGCCACGGGGATTGTTACCGGCGGCACTGGCGTGGGCACATGCATTTCTGCCCTGGTCGTTCCGGCAATTTTTGTTGCTTACGGCGCGCAGGGTTGGTCTTATGCCTGGTATTACCTGGGCAGTGCGGTAATTATCATTTCTATTATTTGCGGAATTTTTATTAAAGATAGGCCCTCTGATTTGGGGTTGCAGCAAGTCGGTCACGAACAAGCCGGAAACGACATAAAAAACAAACCTGCACCGCAGGCCGGGAGCAGGGCCGGAAGCCTGCAGTGGGGGCTAATTTACAAAATGAAAGAAATCTGGTACATTGGTATTGTGTATTTTCTGTACGGTTTTTCGTATATTATCTACATGACCTTTTTTAAGGCTTTCCTGCTGGAAGCTGGAATTGCCGATGCCAGGGCCAGTGCCATGTGGGCACTGGTAGGAGGGCTTAGTATTCTATGTGGTGTCATTTGGGGAGGGCTTTCTGATGTTCTGGGTCGCAACAAAGGTGCGGCGTTGGCTTATTTAGTCCTGGCTTTTTCTTATCTTGTATTTGCTTTTTCACATTCCCTTACTGCATTCTATTTTTCTGCTGTGCTTTTCGGCCTGAGCGCCTGGAGCATTCCAACAATTATGGCTGCTACGGTTGGCGACTACCTGGGGCCGGATTTGGTGCCTGCAGGTGTAGGCTTTGTAACTCTTTTTTTCGGTTTTGGGCAGGTGCTGGGCCCGGCGCTGGGTGGCTATCTACGTGATATGACAGGAGAATTTGCCATGTCCTTCATTATTGCGGCAGCCATTTCGGCGATTGGCCTTATTGGATCACTTGTACTGATTAGAAAACCCCCGGCTGGAACAACGTTGGATACAAGGGAAAAAATAGCCCGGCCCCTTGCTGAAAAATAAGGATTGGTGTTTGGAACCAATAAGGCATAGTAATCAGCAAACTATGTTTTGCGAAAAACTAAAGCGTGGAACATGACAAAATTTTGTTTGTGATTAAACTTTCGCTTTTGAATTTATTTCAAAGGCGAAAGTTTTTATTTTATCGCTTAATATTTGGAGAAATTACGGGGAAACTAAAGGTGAAATCAAAGCACACAAAAAATGTTTAGAGAAAAGGTTTAAAAAGTGAAAACTAATACCTTGGCAATTACCATCCTCATGTTGCTGCTTGTCCTTATATACTTGGGCTTTTTGGAGCGGGTTTTGGAGCGGATGAGGCTTACAAGAAAACAGGCACTTATCATATTGCTGGCCATGCTTCTGGGAAGTGGTCTGCCCTCAATTCCGCTGGCCAAAAACCTGGAAGTAAATTTAGGAGGCATGCTCATCCCCCTTTTTGTGGTTGTTTATCTTCTGGCCACCGCCGACGAGGAGGCGGAAAGGACGAGAACCCTGATAGCTACCCTGGCCACAGTAGGCGCGGTCTGGTTTGCTGATTTTTTCTTTACACAAAAACCGGATGAGTTTTTTTTGAACATTGATCCTCTTTACTTTCCGGCCCTGGTAGCAGCCGCCGTTGCTTATATACTGGGCCGTTCCCGCCGGGCCTCCTTTACCAGCGCTTTTTTAGGCATATTGCTCGTAGATGTTATAGCCTGGGGGGAAAACCTACTGCGCGGTCTGGGAAATGTTACCGTAATTTTGGGAGGCGGGGGAGTATTCGGCGCCGCCGTTCTTTCCGGAGCCATGGCCGTCCTGCTTGCCGAAGCGGTAGGCGAAATAAGAGAAAGGCTCCACAGGGTTTAAGGGGCACCAGCGCCGGCGGTTGGCACTTATAGCGCCATGGCTATCATTTTAAATACTGTTACAGTGTTGTCGTCCTGAGCGGCGGCGAAGGATCCTTGGAGCTGTCACCCAAGCAGCTGTCAATATATCACTAAATTACGGTGACTGGGCATCACTTAAAGGTGGTCTAAATTATATGCATTTCAATTTGCGAAATTACTGTTATTTATTTGCCTTGTTAGTTCTTTTTTGCTTATTCGCAGCTTATACCCCGGTGGGGGAAAAGCAGCTGGAACCTATATCGGAAAGCAGTAGTTTAGAACATCTTCTGGATGAACTTAAAACCGATGAAATTGCCGAGGGGAAATATTTCCGCCTTGTAGACGAAAAAGAAGAACTTATCACCATAACAGGGCGGCGCATCAGACCCGGTGATCGCTACCTGGATGAAAAAAACCGGCTATACGAAGTAAGCCGCGTCAAGGATTATGTGGCAACAGCAAGATACCTGCGAACGGAAGAAATAAAAAAACCAGAACGCAGGGATTTCTTCCCCACTATTTTAGTCCAAACACAGAAAACGGAACAAAAAACGCCAGCCAAGAAAGTCATTGCCATATACCATACTCATAACGACGAATGTTATGTGCCCACCGATGGCACGGACAGCAAGTACGGGCATGGGGGGATCCACCAGGTTGGAGCCGCCCTGCAGAAAGCCTTGGAGAAGAAAAATATCAAAGCCATACATTCCGAAGATATGCACCTGCCTCACGATGAAGGAGCTTACCGCCGTTCTCGCGATACAGCCCTGAAACTTTTGCAGGAAGATCCCGATGCCATATTCGATGTACATCGTGATGCCGCTCCCATGGAGGCTTATGCAACCAAAGTGGATGAAGACTGGGTAACAAAGATCCAATTTGTAGTCGGCCGCGAAAACCCCACTTCAGTTGTGACCAAAGAATTTGCCTATGATATGAAAGGGCTGGCCGATGATGTCTACCCCGGCCTTATAAAAGGAATATTCATGGGTTGGGGTGTCTACAACCAGGATCTAACACCCCTAAACCTTCTCTTAGAAGTGGGAGCCCATGAAAACACCCGCGGTGCCGCCGAAAAAAGCATGGATTATTTCGCCGACGTGGTAGCCAATTATTTTTACGGCTTGCCCGTGGGAGAAGAAGGAAAGGTGCCCCCCAGGGCCGACAAACCCGGTGCCTTAGGAGGCAGTGTAGGGGGAACGGTAGCCGCGATTATTATTTTGGTAACAGCAGCACTGGCAGGCTTTTATTTCTTAAACAACCCCGGCGCCTGGGACCGCTTTAAAGAACAGTTGGTATATTACTTTGGCCGGGAAGGAATCATTTGGAAGGAAGGTTTTAACAACCTTACCCAGATAGGCCAAAAAATCCTCTCCGGCCTGCGCGCTATTGTCGTATACGTACTCATGTTAGGCAAGATTATTAAGGAACTCTTTCAAAAAACCCGCATCAAATAACATATAAATGTGAGTGTAAAGAATGTGAACGCAGGGAAATAGAAATTATAGAAATTGTAAAGCTATCATTTCTACATTCAAAGCAAGCAACCCGGGATTTCAAATCCCGGGTTGCTTGCTTTGAATATAAGATATGAGGAGGTCCCCATATTTTAACCTTGCCCCCTTAAATACGGATGAACATGTATGAAACATTACGGGAATTTGCAATCTTTCTGTTTCTGCATACAAGGGGTACAAAAAGGGCTGCTACCGTTTAGATTTTTGGATCTGGGCTCCGGTGTTGCTGTCTATGTAGTAGTTATCTTTGTAAATTAGTTCCGAAATGGGCAATATTTCGTAGCCTTCTTCTTTTACGAAATTGATTATTTCGGGGAGGGCCTCTGCCGTATATTTTCCGTTATTATGAAAAAGGATGATTGCTCCGGGATGAAGGTTTTCGGTTACCCTTTTGACCATTGGTTCTTTGCCCAGCTCTTGCCAATCCAGCGAATCGATGCTCCACTGGATGGTTTGATAGCCGCATTCTTTTGCTGTGGCGACAACTTTGTTGCTGTATTCACCGAAAGGGGGGCGGAAAAGCTCGGGTTTTGTACCTGTGATTTCGCGGATCATCCGGCTGATTTCTTCGAGTTCGTCTTTGATCTGATCTTCGGAAAGGCTGTTGAGATGGGGGTGGGTAAGAGTATGGTTGCCGATCTCGTGGCCTTCGTCGAAGATTTTTTTAACCATATGCGGATATTTCTCTACCCAGAAGCCGGTGAGGAAAAAGGTCGTGGTAATGTCATTTTCCTGAAGGATTTTCAGAATGGTAGGGGTGTAGGCCGCTCCCCAACTGGCATCGAAAGAAAAAGCAATTTTTTTGTCTTGCATCTCCACATAATAAATGGGAACGAGCCTGGTTTGGCGGGCTACTATGGGCAAGGCATAGGGAATAAGGAAAATATAACAGAGATACAGAATTAATAACAAGGCGGGAAATAACAGCAATATTGCTTTCAGCCTTTTTTTATTTAAGATAATAATTTTATTCATTTAAACCTCCATTTGGTTGACGGTGGAACAAAAAATGTGTACAAGGTTGTTCCCAAATGCTTCCGGATTTTCTATTGTACTTTTTAATAATTATGCTGAAATAGATGATAATATGAAAAGTGTTTTTTGCTTTAAGGGAAATGCCAGGTGGTTGTAAGGTTTTTGTAACTGCTGCAGGGCATCCATTTTAGAATATTGACATTAGTTTAAAATTCCTATACAATAATTTTATACTGCCCTTTCTGAAGATTTGACCATAACCAAACATTTAAAATATTATAAGTAGAAAGGAGGTCCAAAAAAATGTATAACGTGCATGTTCACATTGGCGAAATGCTGGCAAGAAATGCCAGGATGTATCCGGATAAGGTAGCGCTGGTGGAGAGAACTCCTGCGGAAAACAAGCGCCGGGCCATAACCTGGCGTGAATTTGACAGGGATGCCAATAAATTTTCACAGGTTCTCCAGGAAATGGGCATTAAAAAAGGTGACAAGATCATGCATCTTATGAGCAATTCCATAGACTGGTTGGTGGCTTACTTTGGCATTCTCCGCACCGGTGCGTGGGTGGTACCCCTTAACTACCGGTTTACCTCTGAAGATATAAAATACTGCGCAGATGTTGCCGAGCCCGAGGCTTTTATCTTCGGTTGGGAATTCAAAGAAAGGGTAGAAGCAATAAAAGATACTCTCAGCTACGTGGAACACTATCTTTATGCAGGTGAAAATGTCCCTCCCTTTGCACAATCCTACCATACACTGCTTTCCGCGGCCAGCTCCGATCCTTTGGATGTAGCCATAACCCTTGAGGATCCCTGCGGGCTTTACTTTACTTCCGGAACTACAGGACAACCGAAACCGATTCTTTTGACACATAAGAACATGGAACATGTTTGTATTTCCGAAAACAGGCATCACTTGCAAACCGAAAAAGATGTTTTTGTGCTTATCCCACCACTCTACCATACCGGCGCCAAGATGCACTGGTTCGGGAGTCTCATAGTCGGAGGCTCTGCGGTACTTCTAAGAGGAGTTTCTCCAGAATGGATTTTCGAGGCGGTAAGTGAAGAAAAAGGTACCATTGTTTGGCTCCTTGTTCCCTGGGCGCAGGACATACTTTTGAAACTGGATAGCGGCGAACTAAAAATAGCAGATTACGAACTTGCCCAGTGGCGCCTCATGCATATTGGGGCCCAACCTGTCCCCCCTTCGCTGATCACACATTGGAAACGTTATTTTCCGGAAATGGATTATGATACGACTTATGGCCTCAGCGAAAGTACCGGTCCGAACCCTATTCATCTGGGAATGGAAAACACCCATAAAATCGGGGCGATCGGGCGGCCCGGTTTTAACTGGGAGGCTCGTGTCGTTGACAGTGATGGCCATGATGTTGTTCCCGGTGAACCGGGAGAACTTATTTTGCGCGGGGGCGGTGTGATGAGGGAATATTATAAAAACCCTGAAGCTACGGCGCAGACTTTAAGAAACGGATGGCTTTATACAGGTGATATCGTCCGGCAAGATGAAGACGGTTTTATTTATATAGTAGACAGAAAAAAAGATGTAATTATTACTGGTGGAGAAAACGTATACCCCATAGAAGTCGAAAACTTTCTGCATAACCACCCTGCCGTGAGAGATGTAGCCGCAATCGGTTTTCCTGATGAACGGCTGGGAGAAATAGTTGCGGTTGTTTTGGAGATGATCCCCGGGAGATGTATTACAGAGGAGGAAATTTTGGAGTTCTGTAAAGAACTCCCCCGGTTTAAAAGGCCACGGAAGGTATTTTTTGGAGAAATACCGCGTAATCCTACCGGCAAAATTGAAAAGCCGAAACTAAGAAGGCAGTACTCCGGGATAAAAGAGGCCTTTGAGCTTTAATAAGGTCAAAAATCCAAGATTAAATTCCTGCAACTCCTGCGACGCTTTTTTCCAGGATTTGTTTGTCCCTGTACATTTTTGGCATTTTAGAATCAAGAAATCCGGGCACAGTTGTCTATCTATTCAAAAACATACAAGGAGGAATTACAATGTTCATTGTTCCTGAAGTACCGGAAGAATTCAATTTGGGCGACTATTTGCTTGATCGACACCTCAGGGAGGGGCGGTCCGATAGGATAGCTATTTACTACAAGGATAAAACCATAACCTATCGCGAACTGGTGGAAGC
>JAAZMP010000092.1 GCA_012798755.1 Bacillota bacterium | reverse complement strand
TTTTCGACAAAGGTTGGAGGTGGCTTATTGTCCTGGAAAAATTTTATAACCCATTTCTTCTCCAAGCGCAAAACAAAACGGGGATTACTGCACAAAAAAGAACCCGGCAGAAGAAATGCCTCATCAGAAGAAACCACCGAAGCTGACACCTACTTTCCCATTACAGGCAAAGGAGAGCTAGGCACAGATCTTGCGTCCAACATCGAGCAAATCAAAACAGCTTTCGGCCGGAGCGACGATCTGGTCGTGCGTGAAATAGAAACAGCCACCTCACCTCCTCTTAAAATGGCACTTTTTTTAATTGACGGCCTGGTTGATGACCTAACCGTTACCGAAAGCGTGCTCACCCCACTTCTGGCATCGCCGGCCGAACCGTTTAGCGAGGAAACATCCCCTGCAACTTTTTTTGAAACCGCAAAAAAAACTCTTTTACGTGCGGGACAGGTAAGCGAGACCACTACATTTGAAGAAATTTTTAACGGGCTTTCCAGCGGAATAACAATAATCCTGGTGGAAAAACATAACCGTGCTTTATTAGCATCCACACAAGGATGGAAAGAACGCGGCATCGAGGAACCGGCAACCGAAGCGGTGGTGCGCGGCCCGCGGGACAGTTTCGCCGAAAGACTGCGCGGCAATACAGCTTTGCTGCGCTTGCGTTTAAAAAGCCCCCGCCTGCGAATCGAAGAATTCCAGATTGGAGAGCTAACCAAAACCAAAATTGCCCTGGCCTATATCCAAAACATCGCCTCTGAAAAATTGCTGCAGGAAGTTAAAGACAGGTTAAAGCGCATCAAAACAGCAGGGATTTTGGAAAGCGGTTACCTGGAAGAGTTCATTGAAGACGAACCCTTGTCCCCTTTTCCCCAGCTTTTACGCAGCGAACGTCCCGATCGTGTCACAGCTTGCCTGCTGGAAGGAAAAGTAGCCATCCTTACAGACGGCACACCCTTTGTCCTTCTCGTTCCGGCATTTTTCACAGAATTCCTGACAACACCGGAAGATTACTACGAAAGGTATTTCATCGGTTCCTTCATCCGGTTAATTCGCTATGCGGCTTTTACTATATCCTTAGTCCTACCTTCTATCTACGTAGCGATCATCACCTTCCACCAAGAGATGCTTCCTACACCCCTGATCCTTAGCATCGCCAGCCAAAGGGAAGGGGTACCTTTTCCCACTTTTGTAGAGGCCCTTCTTTTGGAGCTCACTTTTGAGATCCTGCGTGAAGCCGGTCTGCGGCTACCAAGAGTAATTGGCCAGGCCGTCTCCATTGTCGGGGTGATCATTATCGGCCAGGCAGCAGTAGAAGCAGGTTTGGTTTCACAGTTCATGCTTATTGTAGTAGCGCTAACGGCAATCGCTTCTTTCGCCACGCCCGTTTTTAGCCTGGCAATCACCATGCGCCTGCTGCGCTTTGCGCTTTTATTCCTGGCCTCTGCCCTGGGTTTTTTTGGTGTGTTGGCCGGGATTTATATCATCCTTCTTCACCTGGTATCGCTACGCTCTTACGGCTTTCCCTACCTCAAACCGCTTGGTCCGGTAATGGCCTCAGATTTAAAGGACACCATTATCCGGGTCCCAATGTGGGCCATGCATACCCGGCCCAGACTGGTCGTCCCCGATGACAGGATTCGGCAGAAGAAAGATTTAAAACCACAACCACCGGCACACTCGGAGAAAACAAATGACACAGAAAAAGGAGAAAACGCCATTTGAAACCCCTTGAAGAAGGCCAAATAAGTCCCAGACAGCTATATGCTCTCCTGGTTCTTTCCCACCTGGAAACTACAACATCGGTTCTGCCCAGCCTAACAACCGCTTTTGCCGGGCGAGACAGCTGGCTGGCTATCATACTGGCCATTATAGCTGTATTACCTTTAGGGTTTTTGGCCGCCTGGCTGGGAACACGCTTTCCCCGGCAAACGATAGTCCAATACAGCAGTTCACTTTTGGGAAGGCCTTTAGGGTTTCTACTAAGTTCGCTTTATATCTGGTTTTTTATGTACATCACCGCCCTGGTTGCCCGGGAATCGGCCGTTGGTTTCAATTTGAGCGTGCTCCCACAGACACCGCCAATTGTCCTTATCGTTATTTTGGTTCTGCTTGCCGCAATCACTGCACGCAGTGGGATTGAGGTTATTGGACGCTTGGCGGAAAGCAGCTTTGCCTTGGTCATCTTTTTTACCTTGCTGACCCTTGTTCTGCCTCTAAGTTTCGCTCACCCCGAATATTTGCAGCCTGCTTTAGCCCGTGGAGTACCCCGCGTGCTAAAAGCAGCCTTGATTCCCTTAGGCCTTTTAGGCGAATTTATTGCCGCCAACATGGCTATCCCCTACCTTACAAAACCGGAAAAAACATCCCGCACCTTCCTTTATACCGCGCTAACCAGCGGCATGATAATCTTATTTTTCACTTTGGTAGCAACCGCCGTCTTTGGCCGAACAGCTGCAAATCTGACCATTCCTCCCTTCAAGTTGGCGCGAATGATCAGCATTGGCAATTTTTTTGAACGTATAGAAGTTATTGTCCTGGCCGTCTGGACAATCGTAGCCTTAATCAAGGCTTCTTTTTACCTGTGGATTGGTTCACTTGGTATAGCCCAGCTTTTCAATCTCAAAAGTTACCGGGCACTTGCCTACCCTTTGGGCATAATTACAGTAGTTTTATCCATACTGGCCTATGAAAACTTTGCAGAAGCCGCCTCGTTTTATGTGCCCCAAACATGGGGCGTTTATTCCATTACAATAGAGCTGGGAATAATTTTGCTTTTAGTCATTGCCACCCTGCTGCGCGCAAAAAAAATAAACACCTTGGGGAAAATCCCCGAAAATTAAAATCCGGAGGTCAAAACATCGGTTATGTTCATTCCATGGTTTAAGTTAAAACTTACGGCACTACTTAAAAAAATTGAACCAAAAGCCCGGACACTTTTTGAATTTGGGTTGCCAACGGCCAAAAAAACTTTGGGCGGCAAAGCAGGTCGCCGTCCGGGAACACACTTAAAAAGCCGGCCATCAAAGATAATCCTGGTTCCGCTTCTTGTCCTGCTGCTCATCTTTAGCACCGGCTGTTGGGATAAAAGAGAGATCGAAGACCTTGCTTTTCTTACCGCCTGGGGGCTTGATCGGCTTGAAAACGATGAAATACAGGCTTCTGTGGTCATCGTCAAACCCTTTGCCGTAGCCGGCCCGGCTGGTGGAGGCGCGGTTGCCCGGGAAAGGCCCTTTTGGTTAGCTAAAAGTACCGGCCGGACCTTACTGGAAGCCATGTGTAATTTTGCCACCTTTTCGCCACGATTTATTTTCTGTGCTCATAGCCGTTTTGTCATTTTCGGCGAAGAAACCGCTCGCGAAGGAATCGAAGAAATGTTGGATTTTTTTGAGCGCAACCGGGAACCCCGCCTTACAGCCCATATTTTTATTGCCAAAGGGATGACCGCCGCCAAATTTTTGGAATCAGAATACGAGCTCGTCCCACTACCGCCGGAGGGCGGCCAGGGCATGCTGCAAAACGCGACAGACCGCTTAGGTACAACGGTTGATACAAACATTAATGATTTTTTGATCATGCTGGAGGAAGACGGTATCGAGCCGGTAGTAGGATGCTGGGAAGTTATTTCTAAAAAGCCGGTTCCGTTAAAGGGCGAACTGTTACGGGAAGAAATCATCCAAAGCCCCGTGGTTAACGGTGCCGCAGCTTTCAAAGACGATCGCCTTGTAGGTTGGCTAAGCCCGGAGGAAGCAAGGGGGCTGCAGTGGATCCTGGGGGGAGTAAAAAGCACGCCTTTGATCGTGAAAAACCCCGTTGACCCGCCCCGTCTGTTAGGTATCGAGGTGATGCGTGCCACCAGTGAGCTTATCCCCTCCATAAAAAAAGGAAAGCCGCATATAAAAATTAAAGTTGAATTTGAAGGCAGTATTGATGACAATCAAGGTTTTTTTGATCCGGAAAAGAATCCAAACCTGATTGGAAAAATTGAAAATTATATGGCTGATGCAGTCGAAAGAGAAATCAGGTTGGTTTTGCACCGCTGCCAGCAAGACCTAAACACAGATGTTTTTGGCTTTGGGGCAGCCATTAATCGCGCATACCCACGTGAATGGAAACGCTTAAAGAAACGCTGGGATGAGGAATTCCCCCGTGTGGATGTATCCGTGGATATTGAAGCCCATATCCGGCTATCCGGGCTAATCATAAAATCTATCAAAAAAGAAAATTAAACAGGAGGAAAAATGATGGCCGTGGCAGGAGTAATATTAGTAGGGTTTTTAATCATTTACTTCAATGCCCCCCAAATCTACCAAAAAAAGCACTACAAAGATCTTATTATTTTCTTGGTTTTGACCGTTTTGGGCCTGGTTTTGAGCATCCTCATGCTTTTGGATGTCCCCATTGGCAGCCCCACTATGTATATCAAAAAGATCAGCAACTACATTTGGAAAGTTTCTACAAATATCAGCAGTTTTTTCACCCGGTAAGACAACCATTCCGCTATGAATATACCCTGCCGCTGCCACATCCCAAACAGCAATGTGCTATTTTTATACAATTAAGAACAATAAATTTTTAGGCGGTATGGCAGGAGATTAGTTACAGAATTAGAATATAGTCTCATGGTAGTGTCAACAGGAAGAGCTAAAACCCTGCCCGGCACAGTTCACGAATCACATAAAAGCGGCCGCAGTATTTTGGGGGGATGTAGAAATTGTCAAAAATTATCGTCAGCGGCAAAACGAAGAATGTTTTCCTGCAAGAGGACGGCAACCTGCAACTCATCTTTAAAGATGACGTTACCGGCAGAAAGGGAAAAATTGATCCGGGGGCAAATGAAGTCCTGGGAAAAATAAGCGGCAAGGGAAATGCCTCCTTGCGGCTTAGCGTTTATTTCTTTAACCTTCTGCAAAAAAGCGGGCTACCCACCCACTTCATTGAAGCCAACCCCGGAGAAAACAGCATGATCGTCAAACAAGCACGTTCATTTAATTTGGAGGTTATCTGCCGGGAAAAAGCCTACGGAAGTTTTATACGCCGCTATGGGCGCTACATCCGGGAAGGAGCTCCCCTGCCTTCGCTTGTTGAATTTACATTAAAAGACGACAAGCGCGGCGATCCCCCTATCACGGAAGACACAATTAAGGCTTTGCAGCTGCTGACCAAAGAAGAAATCATTTTTTTAAAACAAACCACCCGCCATGCCACGGCATTGATCAAAGAAGATCTGGCGGGTAAAGGGATGGAACTTATCGACATAAAGCTCGAATTTGGCAGATCAGGGGAACAGGTCATCATTATTGATGAAATTTCCGGCGATTCCATGCGTGTTATGCAAAAAAACCGGATCCTTTCACCTAAAGAACTTTGTTTCCTTGTACTGGGCAATTAGATTTTGCTCCTTCGCTAACGCCCAGGAACAACTCTAACAACACAGTAACCACACGTAACAGTATAGTCCAAGCTAAACCACATTTTCCACCGGCCGGCAGTTAATGGTATAGCAGTTGCACATAACAATATATCATAGTTAAACATTATTCATCGATGTACAACCTGGGGTGGCAGGGCTTTATTTCCCGAAAAGATCCCTTTTGTTTATAATTAACGCCCCGCTTCTTTTTTGGCTGGGAAGATAATAACCGTTATCTTTCGACACCAAGTTTTCCCGGAGATATTCCTCCAGCAAATCTTCGGA
>JAAZMP010000091.1 GCA_012798755.1 Bacillota bacterium | reverse complement strand
TTCATGGCCCCAACCTTAACCTTCTTGGGGGCAGGGAGGTCCAGATTTACGGTCACCTGAGCCTGGAGGAACTAGACAGGCATCTTAAGCAGGAAGCCGTTAAATTGGGCCTTAAGCTGGATTGTTTTCAATCCAACGACACCGGGGATTTGCTGGACCAGATCCATAAAGCCCCGGGAAAATACCAGGGAATGATCATTAATCCCGGGGCTTTTACTCATTATAATATTGCTCTTCGCGATGCCCTTGAGGGAGTGGAAATTCCTGTGGTTGAGGTTCACCTTTCAAACATATATAAGCGGGAAGAATTTCGCCGGCGTTCCGTTATCGCCCCTGTAGTCCTGGGCCAGATAAGCGGGTTTGGCCGGCAAAGCTATCTTCTGGCTTTGGAAGTTCTTTATGAAAGGATGGATTGCAGATGAATTTTTCCATGCGCGGTATCAGAGGTGCTACCTGCGTATCTGCTAACGATGCTGCAGAAATTCTGGAGGCAACAACGGAGCTTCTTCAGGAGATAAAGCAAAAAAATTCTCTTGCCCGGGATGATATTGCAGCTGTTATTTTTTCTATGACGGAGGATCTGGATGCCGTTTTCCCGGCTGAAGCCGCCCGCCGGCTGGGGTGGACCTATGTACCGCTTTTTTGTACCCGGGAAATAAATGTGCCCGGGGCACTGCCGCGTTGCGTACGTGTTCTGATGTTGGTCAATACTGCAAAAACACAGCGGGAAATACGGCATATTTATCTCAAGGAAGCGGCTGCGCTGAGAACAGATTTGCAAGACTGAAAAAGCATAGTTTTATAAAACACTACCCTGAGCATCGACTGGCTGGCTGTAATTTTTTTCGTGGTACCGGCATGAAACCAAACAAAGTTTTCTTGTATTACCCAAAGCGCCATCAGTCTTGTTGCACCGGCTGCATTTGGGGTGATTTTTGCATGCTGCTAAAAACCGTTAGGTTGGTTGGTTTTAATAAAATAACATTTTTCCGGAAACTATCTTTCTAAAAGTTCCAGAAGGTTTTCGCCCAGCACCTTTTTTCGTTTCTTTCCCGTGAAAATCCTTTCCACTTTTAAGCGTTCGCGCGCTGGTTCGCCAAAGGGAAAATCACTGCCGAATAAAATTCTCTGGACGCCGTAATCTGCTGCAAAGTCTTTGATCTCGCCCGGGCTGGCCAGGGCTGTATCTACAAAAATCATGGGGTTTTCAAAAAGATCGGCTTCTTTTAAACGGCTGTAGCCGCCGTTTAAGGCCCCGAAATGGGGAATGATGATGATGGTCCGGTTGTTGATTTTTTCCACCATTTCCAGTGTGTGATGAAATTCTTCTTCCAAGACGACAGGCAGGCGCCGGGTACAAATATGTTCGATGATATCGCGGCATTTTTCGGTATCGTATTTGTATTTGGGTTCGTTGGAATGGCGGTGCCATTTTATTCCGACAAAAGGTTCTCCGGGTAGGGCAAAATCATTCCAGACGAACCAATAGCCGTAAATATGTTCTGAGATAAGGGACTCTATATAGGAATGGACTTTTTCCCGGGATTTGCGATATGATTCGTCATCAACAAAGTAGGGGTCGTAGCGATCGTAGATTTCTTCGACGGGAGAGAAAATAACACCCCCGTCAATATTTCCTTGCTGCCAGCGGGGTTGAAGGACATCCATGGGCAACGTTAATCCGCAGTGGGCATGGGCATCAAGCACCAACAAATGACAAGCACTCCTTTTCCTGTAAAAACTTTAATCAATCGGCCATTTTTCCCAGTTACCTAGTCCGGCACCGATTAATTTCATTCCATTAAAAATGGTAACATCTTTTCCTGAAATAGGCAAATCAAAATAGGTATTGAACATTGAATAAGCCACGACTTTGCCTGTTTCCATTACCACCTGGATATTATTCATGGTTGTTTCAATGGTCGGCCCGTTGGGTTCCGGTTGAATATGGCCAGGTACGTATTTTTCGTCCAAGATATCACAATCTACGTTCAAATATATTACATCAACCTTACTTGCCAATTGTTTAACGGCTGATTCCCATTTTGTATGATCAGTAAATTCTTCCGTGTTAAGGCAGGCGATCTGGAGTTCTTCGATGTGTTTTGTTTGATCGTCACTTTGGGATCGGTAATCACTGATTAAAATGTGTTGAGGATCACAGGGTTTTTCCAGGCCGGCTGCCAGCCTCCAACTATCTAAGCCCAGCCCCAGTATTGTCGATAGGGGCATCTCAGCCAAAATGCCATTTGGCAATGAGGAAGGTGTGCTTATATCGGCATGAGAATCGAGCCAGGCAATTCCTATTTTTGTATTTTTCCCAAGAGCCCTCTGAATTCCTCCTACGATACCCGGAGCAAAAGTACAATAACCAGTCAACAACAGCGCCTTCTTTTTTTCTAAACTCTCACAACACAAGTCGGAAAAAGCTTTTATTATTACTTCATGCACCCCCATATCCTGTATGGGGCGATACTTAATTTCGCGAATTTCAAATGGAACGCCGGCTTTGTGATACACACCGCAAAGGTTAAAGTCATGTACGTCTCTTGGCGGGGTAATTGGAAACAAATCTGAAATTACTTTCCCTTTTTCAATTCGCCAAGCCATTTCATAGTCCAACCCGTATCTTTCTGAATACGGGCATTCTACAATTGTTAAAGCTTCAAATTTTTTCATTGTTAGCCCCCCTCTTTGCATTGTCTTTTTGCGTTATCTTATCAGTTTATTTGTTAAAAAAATTAAAGCCTAGTTTTTTGTCCCGTAATTTGTAAAAATCCTGTAACGCTGCCTTTTCGTATGCATGTCCCGCACGGAAAAGCAGATGCTCCTGATAGCATGGGCCTACTAACTGCAAACCTACAGGCAGACCTTCTGCCATGCCGCAAGGTATGGATAATGCAGGATGGCCTGTCAAGTTAAAACAGCCTGCATAGCGGATCACGCAATCAAAGAGCGGCTCTTTGATATCATCAATTGTTATTTCTTCGACGTCGAATTTTTGGGGAAGTATTGGCATCGTAGGGGTAATCAGAACTTCGATTGTATTAAAAAGATCATCGACTGCATGGGTGACTTCTTCTTTCTTTTTGAGTGCAGCAATGTAGGCACTTGCCGGGGAAGTGCTTGAGGTCCCCATTATCTCCTGGACATCAGGGCCATACTTGGCAAAATGTTTCGCAATGCGTTCCCGGTGGACATATCCTATCTCCGGAAAAGAGATGTTGAAGTTGGCTTCTGCGGTTTCATCCATGCCGGGAACAGCAACTTCGATCAATGTTGCCCCTAAAAATTTTAACTTTTGGGCTGCGGTTTGAAATAAGTCATAAACGCGGGGGTCAACTTTTTCATTGAAATAGTTGACCGGTATTCCGATGCGCATTCCTTTGATACCGTAGGCGGATTGTTTCTGGAACAGGTGATCTTCACGTCCCATGAGTGCATCCATAAGGATTGAAAGGTCATCGACTGTTCCGGCAATGGGGCCTGTATGATCAATTGTCCAGGAATTTATAGAAATTCCTTTGGTGCTTACAAGGCCGTAAGTCGGTTTAAGCCCGACAACACCGCAGGCTGAAGCAGGGACGCGGATTGATCCGCCGGTATCTGTTCCTATTGCACCTAAACACATCATGGTGGCTGCCGCTATGGCAGACCCGCCGCTGGATCCTCCCGGGGAGTACTCTGTATCCCAGGGGTTAAGAGCCGGTCCATAGTGCGGATTGTATGATGTTACACCTAAAGCGTATTCATGTAAGTGGTTTTTGCCGATGTTTATTGCTCCGGCACCTAAAAGCTGCTTGACAACAAAAGCGTTTTCCTCCGGGGTACGGTTCCGGTCAATTGCGGAGCCGTTTGTGGTAATGATTCCCCTGGTGTCAATGTTGTCCTTGAAAGCTACCGGGATTCCCAATAACAATCCGGAATCTTCGCCGGCCAGGATCCTTTTTTCTGCTATACCTGCCTGGGCCATTGCTTGTTCAGGCAGCAGGCGAATGAAAGCATTGTATTTTTTGTTGATCTCTAAGGCCCGTTCCAGGAATAACTCAGTTATTTCGACGGGGGATACTTTTTTTTCCCGAAAGGCTTTCAGTAGTTGGTTGATCGATAGTTGTTCCATTGTTACCCACCTTTTTTTGTACTGGTCAGTAATGTTGCATAAATGTTGCATAAAAGTTTTGAAACGATATCAAGCCTGCAAATACCGAATAATGGACGTTGCATTAGGGTTTTACCGGACTGCGTGTTAATAGAAATTGTTGCTAATTTTTCTTAAAGATGACGGCTGTTTCAGTTGGGCAGAGGAAATTAAAATAACGAATTTAAAGGTCATTGACCACCTGTTCCTATTATAAGGAAGCCTTCTTTTATATGCAAGGCGTCTGCGGTTCATTTACGGTGTTTGCCTGTCAATTCTTTTGTTATTGTTTCGTTTCCTGATAAATCGGCTTTTCATTAATGCAATCCTACTGTGTGCCGTTTTTCCCCAATGTTTGGTGGTTCCTGCTGTAAGGGTTTCCCTGTTTTTGTTTGGATTGTGAAACTGGCGAAAGATCTTTACAAACATAAATTAATTGTGTATAATCTTAGGCAAATACTGAAATAGTGAAATTAATTATGTATTGCAGAATCTAATTATACTATGCAACCAGGGTCGCAGCCAGGGTCACAAGACGAGAGGAGGAACTAAATAATGACATTTGCCGATTTATTAATTTTAAATGGCAAGGTGCTAACAGTTGATAAGAATTTCAGTATTAAAGAGGCCATTGCTGTAAAAAACGGGTTAATAATTGATGTGGGGGATTCTGACAGTATTAGAAGATTGGCCGGCCCCCGAACAGAGGTTATCGACCTGGAAGGGAAGATGATACTTCCCGGTGCTCATGATGCCCATGTTCATGCCGCCAACATGGGAGTACTTCTAAATCCTATGTGTTTAAACTTATTTTATCCAAATATTAAATCGCTCAAAGATTTGAAAGAAAAGGTTGCCGAAAAAGTGAAAAGTACACCGCCTGGCACTTGGATCATGGGTATTGGTTGGAGTGCCGTTTTGATGGAGGAATTTGGCGGGGATCCCACAAAAACTGTTACAAGATATGACTTGGATGATGTGTCGCCGGACCACCCGGTATTTCTTTACCATAACTCTTTACATATGTTGGTGGCTAACAGTAAAGCCATGGAATTGTCCGGCATAACTAAACATACCCCTGACGCAAAGGGTATTGTAAGGGATCATACAGGCGAACCCACGGGTATTTTTGAGGAAAGCGTCGGGGAGAATTTGATCACTAAAAATGTTCCCCCCCTTTCTTATGAAGAGCTGAAAAAAAGTATAGGGTATTGCCAGGAAGAACTAAACAAAAATGGCTATACAAGTTTCGCTGATGCTGGTTTGGGCGTAGGCGGTTCTTACCAAATGTGCGATATGTGGGGCCACAGGGTCATTGATGTTTATCAACAAATGAGCAAGGCCAAAGAATTGACTTGCAGGGCTTCAATTGGTGTATTTCCTTTCAGCGGTGGCCTTCAGAGCTATGAAACATTGCTGAAAGGCCTTGAAAAGACAGAATTGCCAAAGGACAACGATCCTAATTGGGTCAGGTTTTGGTTAAAAATCTGGCTTGATGGGATGCCTGAAAATGCTACTGTATGGATGTGGCAAAAACAGGATGCATTTGGGAGTCATGGCACATCTCTTTTCCCGGGTGAAACAGATGATGAACAATACGAAGATTTTTTAAAAACTGTAAAACATCTTCATAGGGATGGATGGCAGATTGGGGTTCATGTGATGGGGGACCGGTCGGTTGATAAATGCATAGATGCATATGTCAGTGCGATGGAGGAATTTCCAAGGAACAGGCCCCGCCATTATATCATTCATGGTGAATTAACTACACCTGAGAAGGCAAAAAAAGCCGCCAAATATGATATAGGATTTTCTGTACAGCCGACCGATGATGCTTACCTTTACTACATCTATGAAAATTTAAATTTAAAGTGGGGCAAAAATTTGACTTCTGATGATATGTCCGCCTTCAAAATGTTAATCGATTACGGAGTTAATGTTGCCGGGGGTTCTGACGCTCCAGTTACTTTTCCAAATTGGAGAAAAAGTGTACAAGATGCGGTCATAAGAAGATCGCCTGTGAATGAAAAAATATATGGTGCGG
Organism: Bacillota bacterium; assembly: GCA_012798755.1. Classification (GTDB taxonomy): domain Bacteria; phylum Bacillota; class Dethiobacteria; order DTU022; family UBA8154; genus UBA9862. Next base: position 12,111 of record JAAZMP010000091.1, on the reverse strand, counting down.
AACATGCTGTCACGATTGAAGATGGCATTCGTATGTTCACGATCAATGGGGCTATTCAAGAAAAAATGGAACATATCAGGGGTTCAATTGAAATTGGGAAGGTCGCGGATTTTCAGGTTCTTGGTGAGGACATTTTCGCGGTAAACAAAGAAGAAATAGGACAAATACCCGTAGTGATGACAATTTCTGATGGTAAAATTGTTTATTCGGCATAAAATGTTTTGTCCGACGGTGTATCCGGCAATTAACATAGGGTTGGTTGTTTTTAAATACCCTGCAGATGACTATCGCTTCGGTATAACTCCAGGCCGGATACTGTCTAAAATTTTACAATAATTACTAATATGACATTTCTTGTTAATACCTTTTCTGCGATATAGGGTTAAGCCATGATTTTGCGCATTTTTCTTTTATATCTTGATTTTTTCCCAGAAAGTTCACGCTGTTCCTCTTGCCTGAATCATGGATATAACCAAATATTGTTACCTTTATAAAAGGAGGCTGTATGCGTATGAACGTTGTTTAGGCACGATTTGAGCAAGGATCACAGGAAAAAAAATACTTATAACAGCGAGGTGGGTTTGATGAAAAAGCATTGCTTTTTTTTGCTTGTTGTACTCATGGCATTTTTAGTTGTAAGCGGCTGTTCTCAAGATGTTGGGGTAACTGATGGGCCCGAGGGACCAGGTGAACCAGGCGAAGAAGAAATTGTAAAGTTAAGGTTACAAAGTGCTTATGGCCGGGGCGATATTAGCACAGATACGTTGAAAGAACACTTTGCTGATGCCGCTGAAAAACACAGTGGGGGCACATTGCAAATTGAAGTATTTGCAGAGCCGGAAATAGTCAGTATGTTTGAAACACCGGCTGCAGCAGCCGATGGTTTGATAGATCTTATGCATGGACACGGTGCTCTATGGGCCGGACGTGGCATCAATGTTGGGGATATTGAATTTGGTTTGCCTTTAGCGTGGCGCATTCCTGAAAAGCCGGACTTTAGATCTCAAGCTGAAGAAGCTTACCGGTTTTATTTTGAAGAAGGCTTTGCCGATCTTCTAAGGGAGGAATATGCCAAGGATGGTATATATTGGCTGGGGTTTCAATCCAACGGGCCGGTACCATTTTGGATAGGAACTGAAAAGGCTGCGGAAGCATTTCAGGGAACACCGGAAGATCTGGAGGGTCTCGTGGTAAGGACCGACGGTTTATGGATGGAGTGGAACCATAGGGTAGGTATGACCGGGGTGGATGTGCCATCTATGGACGCTTACACAGGTCTGCAAACGGGAACATTTGATTCCCATATCTGGGACATGAGTGTCTACTTGGGTTTGGGCTTTGAAGAAATAGCTCCATATCTGATTCGTGGGCTGGAAAACGATCACTCTATGGCTCATATTGTGGTCAATATGGATGTCTGGGAAGGTCTTTCCGCGGAACATCAGGAGGCATTGACCAAAGCCGCCGATGATTACTTCAATGACCTTATCGATATATACATCGAGTGCATTGATCAGGTTCAGGATTTGATTGATGAGGGAGTAATTACGGTAGTTCAGGTAAGTGATGCCAACGTGGCTCGCCACAAGGAAGCGGCGCTGGAAATTTGGGATGAAATTGCCGAGAGGGACGAAGCATGTGCCAAAGCAGTTGAAATGTTCAAGGAATGGCGTGGGATGGAATAGTAGAATAACCTGTCATTTCCATTTGTACTTATGATTGCAAATTGAAGTGGTATATTGCCCGGATGCACGGGTTTGGAACGACAACAGGCTTCTATCCCTGCATCCGGGATTTACAAAGAAAGCTATTTTTGAACCTTCAAGGGGGGTATAAAGTGGTATGAGAAATATTTTAAAACCTATTGATCTTATCTCAGAAAAATTTAGTAAATATTTCAGCTTTTTTGTTTTAATAATGATGGCACTTGTGATTATCTCGGTAATGGCCAGGTACTTTTTAAAAGTTAGTTTTATTTGGGCAGTTCCTATCAATAGGCAGATGTTGGGTATCTTTACACTTCTTGCCGGATCTTACACCATGTTGTTGAACAAACATGTTTCGATCGACATTCTTTATAATCATTTCCCGTCCAAATTGCAATTTTTTTCCAAACTATTAAATTTCCTCGGTTTTATCATAGTGGTAGGTGTGATTGTTTGGCAAAGCGGCAGGGTGGCTATATCTTCTGTAATGATGCAGGAGCTATCTTCGGTGCCGCCCAAAGTGCCCCTTTATATAATTAAAAGTGCGATACCCCTATTGTGCTTTTTTTTCCTGTTTCAGGGCATATCTTCTCATTTACGTAAATTACGAGAAAAAAGCTGAGGGAAGGTATAACAAATAAATGACTTGCTTGTATTTTTTTGAAGCTACCAAATATAAATGGAGGTTAAGTAAATGGGGGTAGGAGCGTACACTTTAATCCTGTTTTTCGGACTTTTGTTAATGCTGTTGATAGGGATGGATGTTTTCGTTGCCTTGGGGCTTACCGGTATCATTGTCGTAGTTTTGTCAAGGGGGCTCGGTGGCCTCACAATGATAGGTCTTGCTACTTATACTGCTATAACTGATTTGACCGTTCTGGCTATACCTTTTTTTGTTCTTATGGGTAACTTGTTGGTCTATTCCGATATGTCTGATCGCCTCTTTACCGCTTTAAATAAGTGGCTTTACAAGATTAAAGGCAGTTTGGCGGTGGTTTCCATGTTGGTCTGCGTGGCACTGGCCATGTGTAGTGGATTCACCCCCGGACTTGTTACAATGGCGCTTGTTGCAGTTCCGGCCATGCTTCAAAGAAACTATGACAAACAGCTGGCTGTAGGCAGTGTGATGGCCGGCGGCGTGCTGGGAGATGTAATTCCGCCCAGCCTGATGATGATAATCCTAGGTTCGATTACCAGAATATCAATTGGCAAGTTGTTTATAGGTGCTCTCATACCTGGTTTTATGTGTGCAGGCATTTATATTTTTTATATATTGACAAGATGCTATTTACGGCCGGAATTGGCCGGCAGTACTGTGGGTGAAGAAATATCTTGGCACGACAGGTGGACCTCGCTTCTGGAAATTTTGCCTCCGATGTTGCTGGTTGTTGGTGTTTTAGGTTCAATATTTCTAGGAATTGCAACGCCAACGGAAGCATCAGCTGTTGGCGCTTTCGGAGCCCTGCTTTGTTGTATTTTATACCGTAAGTTTAACTATAAGGTGATTTCAGATTCATGCAAGGAAACATTTGTAATTACCGGAATGGCTTTTTGGATACTCATTACCGCAAAATTTTTTAGCCAAGTTTATACCAGTATTGGTGCTCAAAACATGATTTTGAATTTAATATCCAATATGGGAGCCAACCCTTGGTTAATCCTCATTACTATGCAAATAATTCTTTTTTTGCTGGGCATGTTCTTAGACGACATTGCCATTATCATTATTTGTGCCCCCATATTTTTGCCGATAGCTGTTACATTGGGTTTTGATCCCATCTGGTTTGGTATAATTTTTATTCTTAACATGCAAATGGCCTACTTGACGCCTCCGTTTGGCTGGTGTCTCATTATGATGAAGGCCCTGGCGCCTCCGGAGGTTACTACAGAAGATATCTGGCGTTCAGCCTTCCCTTTTCTTGGGATGCAGGCGTTTGTGTTGATTATTACGATTCTTTTCCCCGCGCTTGTCCTATGGCTGCCGAAAATGATGTCTTGATGTGATGCAGTAATATTTTGTTGTTTTCTATTATCAGATTATAATTAAAAGGGAACCTCCTTTTTCTGTCGAAGTAATGTTTATTACAGCAATACTGTCAGAAGGGAGGTTCTTACGTTAACAATATGTTCTTAAGTTCTTCAACTGTATTAATCATTCCCAATAATCCCTATAACCGGGGAAGTAAGGGTGTTTTTGTCGATGGACGAACATTTTGATGAACATATGGAACCGGATGAAGAAGAAATATGGCCTAATGAAGAAGAATGGCCTTTGCAACGGAGGCATTCTTTTATCTTCAAATTCACAGCCGTAGTTGTCTTGGTGGCCTTTGTTGCCCTGGCGCTGGGAAACGTATGGCCTTTTTTTTCCTTGCCCTCTCTTGATTACATAGTCGAATCGTACAGGCTTGGCCGGGATCCCTTAATCCGGGAACTTCAGGAGGCGGTAGTGCAGGTCCGGGTAGAGACACGGGCGAAAAATAATGCGGGGCTGAAGGGAACCGGTTTTAATATCAAGCCCGATGGTTTGATCGTTACCAACCGGCACGTGGTTGAAAATGCAGCTTCTGTTACCGTTTTGTTTCCGGGTCGGGCTGCTTACAAGGCCTCCGGCTGGTCTTCCGCACCGGTGGCGGATTTGGCCATTGTTAGCCTACAGGGTGAGGATCTTCCCGTTGTGTCCCTGGGGGAAACCTTGCCGGAAATTGGAGAGAAAATGACTGTCATCGGCAACCCTTTGAATTTTATAAAGATGGTTGTGCAGGGGGATGTAGTCAATTACTGGCGGGTTAGCGAGTTGCCGGAACCTCTGCTGGAGATCGATGCTCCTGTCAGGCGCGGCAGCAGCGGCAGCCCGGTATTTAACGGGGACGGCCGTGCCGTTGCTGTTATATTTGCCACAGTGGAGGACAGCGAGGGCGGGGAAGGCAGGGGGCTGGCTGTGCCGGTTGCGCTGCTGCGTGATCTTTGGGAAACTCCTTGAATTTTGAAAGGGATTGATGAATTTTTTTATCTTTCTTGCTCCTAGGCCGATAATGTTTTACCGGCTTTGTTTATAAGTTTCCGGTATGAGCAGCGATATTATGATAGCTATAAAAATACAAACAGCAAAAATTAGAAAGACCTTATAATAAACCCTGGCGGCAGTAAAGCCAGAACTATAAAAGCGTTCGATAAAATGGCCTGTCGCACTTTGGAAAAAACCTACACTTAATATCATAATAGTATTCAATATGCCTATGGCCGTTCCTGTAATTTGTAAGGGGAAAAATTCTTTTACGCTGGTTATGGTTATTAAAAAAACAATACCAAAAAACCCGAAGGAAAAATAGATAAGTGAAACAAGCCAAAATCCCCAGTAGTGGGACTGAAGTAAAAATAGCAGCAAGGTAAACAAAAACCCCAGTGTTCCCCAGAAGATTACAGGTTTGCGGGATTTTGCAAAACGATCGGAGATTATTCCCCAAAGAGGTCCCCCGACAATCAGACCAAATGATGTAAACATCAAGTTTGCCCCAGCAGTCTCGCGGCTTATAGAAAATACATCCTGCAGGTATGCAGTTCCCCATAACATTTGAAAAGCAAAAAGAATTCCGTAAATAAAAAAAGACCAGATTACAAAATAAATGAATTTGTAGTAACGTGAAAAATAGTGTGCAGGTTTCAATTTATGTCTGCTGCTAACCTTTGGGATGTTACTGTGGCTGTGGCTTTCGCTGCCGGTGTTTACATTATAGGTTTCGGCTTCATTTTTTTTATTATTTTTATTTTGGCCAGCCTCATCGGCTTTTAAATCCATTAAGAACCAGGCCAGCAGCACCAATACAAGCAGCACAGCTGATGATAGAAGAAAAGGCAACCTCCAGTTAGTCCTTTCTACTAAAAAGGCCAGGGGATACGATGAAAAAACAAGTCCAACATTGGCAACAGAACTGATAACACTCGTTAAACTGGCAAATTCGTGGGGCAAATAAAAAACGGAAAGAAATTTTAGAGCCGGGACCCAAAAACAAGCCGTTCCCAATCCTGTTATAATTCGCGCCAGTATTGCCACCTGGACAGTAGAGGCGAAAGCAAAAAGCAGTGCGCCTACTACACCAATTAACCCGAACAGGAAAACGGTATGCCTAATTCCAATACGATCTGATAATATGCCGACCGGTATCTGGACGCAGCCATAAATCCAAAAATACACGGCAGCCATTAAACCCAGTGTCGAAGCAGAAATAGAAAAGGATTCCATGAGATCATGGGCGATAACAGCTGTACTGGAACGAAGAAACAGTGACATGGCAAAAAGCAAGCAGAAAATACTGAAAATTAAAAAGCGCCGTTTCTTAAAATTTTTATTTGACAAAACATGTTCACTTCCCTTCCTTTACCATTTATGTTTTTTTAACATTGTGACGGTATGCTTTGCGGATTCTTCCCACCATCTAAAATATTGAAAACCTTAATTAAATTTATATCAGCCACCTTTTATTGTCAATGGCAGTAAGAAAATAAAATATAACTCGACAAATTTTTTAGCAGGCGTGAAAAAGTAAACTGCAGGGCTGTATCATTCATTGCCGATATTGTATTTTTTTATTTTGTTATAAAACGCACCGCGACTGATGCCCAGGTACCTGATAGCTTTGCTTTTATTGTTAAAAGCTTCCCTCAGTGCTTTTTTAATAATTTTTTTTTCGGTATATTCTACGGCTTGATGTAAATTTAAAGTGGAAGCGCCTGTGATGTCAGTATAATCACTTAACATAAAATTCAAATAGCCGGGGCTGATTTTGGCCTCGGAACAAACAATAACTGCATGTTCAATGATATTTTTCAATTCCCGGACATTGCCTGGCCAGGAATAATCTTGTAAATAATCCATAGCTTCTAAAGAAAAACCCATTTTTTTATCATACTTTTTGCAATAATAATCCAAATAATGGTATGAAAGAAGCTCGATATCCCCTGGTCTTTCACGCAGGGGCGGTATGTGGATTGGTACCACATTCAACCTATAGTATAAATCAGCCCTGAATTCGCCCTGCTGGACCATCTGTTCAAGGTTTTTATTTGTGGCCGTAATAATTCTTACGTCAACAGGGATCTGTTTGGTTCCTCCTATTCTTTCCACATACCTCTCCTGAAGGAAACGCAGTATTTTTACCTGTGTGCTCTGGGAAAGATCACCTATTTCATCAAGAAACAAGGTTCCGGTGTTTGCCAGTTCAATTTTTCCAGTTTTACCCGAGGTGCGCGCCCCGGTAAACGCACCTGGTGAATAGCCGAACAGTTCGGACTCAATGAGATTCTCGGGAATTGCAGCACAATTTACTGCTATAAAGGGATGTTCACGACGCTTACTGGCATCGTGAATTCCCTGGGCGAAGAGTTCTTTCCCTACGCCTGTTTCACCCCTGAGCATCACAGTTGCATCCGTTCTGGCAATTTTTGCGGATAATCTTAAACAGCTAAGCAGTTTCGGAGACTCACCGACAATGTTTTGAAAAGCGGATGGAAGACTGCCTTTGGCGATTGCAGCTGATGGTTTGTCCTGATCGGTAGAAAGTATGGGGCTTAGGCGAATGTTAAGCTTATAAACGGGTGATACTGTGCCGATACCGGCTGCAGCAATTGTTTGTCCGTCATCATCTTTTATAGGAAGGAAACTGGCAACTATGTTGTAACCCAGGGATTCGTTATAATGTTCTTTGTTTTTTATGGTTTTGCCGGTGCGGAGCACCTCCAGCAATTTATCCCGGGGATATTTCTCGGAAATGTTGCGCCCCAACATCCATTCCCTTTTTACTCCATTGTGCAGTTCGTATCCTTCATTAACATAAATGATAGTTCCTTTTTTATTAATAATAATAACCGGATCATTGACCATATCCAAAATTGTGTCTAGATGTTTTTCTGTAATACCCCAGCAGTTATTTTTGTTCTGCAGCATAAAGATCACTCCTTTGCCAGTATTTGTCTTTTTCTGTAACATCGATGTCATATTTTGCTAATACATGTCTTGATGTGTTTGGTGTTTAAATCCAGTACAAAAAATAATTTATCCAGGGTGTTGCGCTATTTTAACATTTCTATATATATCTTAAATTATCCTTTTTTTGAACAGAATTGTTTTTTATTTAGATAAAATTTAGTTGCAAATAAAAGATAATGTGACTTTTCGGAGTACTGTACCCTTTGGCTGGAGCCACTTTTACCACGACTGCTAAAATTTTATTAAATGTGTATATTCTGGCACAAAGTTTGCATGTTTAACTTAAGAGGAAACATCCTGTTCTGTTTTTTTGCCCCCAAAAAGAAAGATATTTTTTAAGATTGGCGAAAACTGTAACCTTGCAAGCTAGATTTGACTTACTTTACTTAATATTAATACTTGTTAATGATTAAAGCAAAATGAGACATGGGCTTCCCAAAATTGTTGTTGTGTTATCATATTTTTGCCTGATTAATCTTTTTAAGGGAATTATATTAGGAGGAAGGAATGAAAAAAGTGCAAACTGATCTATCTATATTTAAAGAATTTGAATTTGAAAGAAAACCTGTGGGTGTCAAATTTTTACTTGGAAAACCGGAGGGAATTAATCAGCTTGACAAGAAGCTTGCCCTTTGCGAAATGTTTAAAGAAGCGCAGGAAAAAGGGCCTTTTTATGCAGCGCAGGAAAATTTTGAATGCATGGTCGGCCCCTTGATTTTGGGCATGAAAGATCCAGATCCTATTTTCGAAAGTGGGCAAGTTGGGCCGAAGTTGGGGGTTTATGATGATGCACGGGCAAACAGGAGAGTTTATCAGCAAATATCTACTTTATCCAAGGATAGTGTAAAGTATGTTGCTTTTGCTCCATTTGATGCATTATCCTTTAATCCTGACATTTTAATAGTTGTTGCAACTATAAAGCAGACAGAAATTATTTTAAGGGCTGCGAGCTACACAAGCGGGAAAATGTGGCAAAGCAAAGGGACAGGTGTGATTGGCTGTTCATGGATGTATATCCACCCGTACTTAAGCGGAGAATTAAACCTAATGATCACCGGACTCTATCACGGCATGATTGCAAGGCAAGTATTCCCGGAGGGGCTCTTCCTACTTTCTATTCCCCATGACCTTCTTCAATGTGTCACAACAAATTTACAACAAATGGTTTTTGATTTGCCGCAATATACCCAAGGAAAAGAAGCACATATTAAAAGGATGAAAAAAATTGCCGAAGATTTATCGCAGGAGCTTAGGGATTAGCTGTACTGTATTAGGCTGCCGGGTAATTTTTACTTTATTATAGGTATTGTTGTTATGTCCGACACTTATTGGAGGTGGTGAAAAAAGGACTTAAATAAGTTTCGCTGCAAAAATGGAAATAATATTAAAGCAGCTTTTTTAAGCAGGCAAAAAATGTTTTTTGCCAAAGGGCTTTTGGAAGTAAAATGTTAAAAGCATTGCATAGAAAGGGGATCAACGATGAAAAATAAAAGTTTAGTCATATGTATTGTTTTGTTTATGTTAGTTGGTTTACTTGCAGGGTGCGGGACCCCTTCTTCTGAAGTGCCGGGCGATGGTTCCGGGACCTCTGTTAAAACCCCGGATGAGGATTTTAAACCGATAGAACTAAGTTTCGCAGGTTTTATGCCTGCAAACAGCCCTTATGAAAAAGTAATAATGCCAGCCTTTGTAGAAGAGGTAGAGGCAGCTACTAACGGGCGTGTAAAAATAGTAACTTATCCCGGAGGGACTTTGCTTGAGGGCGGAGATATATTTGATGGGGTGACAGAAGGTGTTGCTGATATGGGACACGAATCCCTATCCTGGGTAGAAGGGCGTCTTCCTGTAAGTGATATATTTAAAAAATCCGGTGTACCATTCGAAAGCTCTAAAGCTGCCAGTCGTGCTTTTTCCGAAACGATAGAAATATTACAACCGGAAGAATATAAGGATATCAAGGTTCTTATGTTTTTTTGCACAGGGCCCGGCAACATACATTCCAATGTTCCTGTACGAAATTTAGAGGATTTTCAGGGTTTGGAAGTACGCTGCATCGGTTCTGATTCACCGGCGATTACTGCCCTTGGGGCTATACCAGTTACTATGACCCATGCCGAAAGCTATGAGGCTTTGCAAAAGGGAATTGTCAAGGCAAATCTGGCTTCCAACGAGGCTCTTATTGCTTGGAACCTTGCCGAAGTGACAAAATATACAACGCTGACACCTTTTTTATATAATGGTTTACAGGCAATAGTGGCGAATCTTGACACCTGGAATTCCCTTTCCGAAGATATTCAAGAAGCGATCGAAGAAGCAAGTAAAAAAGTGTGGGAAGAACATGCCATTAGTTTCTTTGATACACAAAGTGATGCCGGCTTGAAGCATGCAGTTGAGGAAACCGGCCAAGAAGTGATCACACTGTCAGAGGAAGAGGCAGAAAGATGGAAAGAGAAAATTGCTTTTATTATCGACGAATATGCAGAAGAGCTAAACAGCAGGGGACTGCCGGGTACCGAAGCTAAAGGATTAGTTTTTGAGTTGGGTGAAAAATATAATGAAATGTACAGGTGATAAATAATTTTTTGTGTCCGAAATTATACGTCTGGGGAATACGCAAGCCGATTCCCCAGGCGTATAATAATCTTTTTGGATGGAGGCACAGCATTGTTATGGATAAAATCTGTAAGTCTTTTAAAAATGTCTGCCAAAAATTTGATTCCTTGGCTGCAGTAATACTTTTAATTGTCTGCCTGATTGTAGTGTTGAATATTATTTTACGTTTACTTCTAAAAAGCCCTATATATGGGGCTTATGAATATGTTTGCTACCTTTCGGTTCTGGTAATCAGTTTTGCATTAACTGACTGTGCAATTCAAGGTGGTCATACAAATGTTACATTTCTGTTGGAAAAATTTTCTCCTAAAACCCGGAGGATTGTAAATGCAATAACCGGAACGGTAATATTTGTTAATTTCCTATTAATATTATGGAAACTGGCCGAATATGCCCAAAAAGAATATTTAACAGAGACCGTATCGTCTAATTTAAGGATCCCAATATTTTATATTGTAGGAGTAATTGTAATAGGGCTGTTTTTGTTAACCTTGTTTATCTTACTGCAGTTGATTAAAACAATTAAAAGACCTTCGTGAACTAAGTTAATAAATTCCCAGACAGATAAGGAAGGGGTAAAAAAATGAGTCCTGCTATTGCGGGTATAATAGGTATAATTTTGTTTTTGATTGTCGTCTTTTTTGGGGTGCCTATTAGTTATGCAATGCTTTTTACGGGTTTTTGGGGCCTCTGTTTTCTGCGATCGCCGGCAGCAGCCTTTGATATTGTTGCAAAAGATTTATTGGCCACATTTTCGTCTTATTCGTTAACCGTAATCCCTATGTTTGTTTTTATGGGTTACATAGGCTTTTATTCGGGGATTGGGAATAGCCTTTTCAACCTATCCCATAAATTTGTTGGACATTTTAGGGGTGGACTGGCATTAGCTTCCGAGGTTGCTTGTGCCTTATTTGGAGCTGTCAGTGGTTCTTCAACAGCCGGTGTTGCCACAATTGGTACTATTGCTATCCCGGAAATGAGAAAATATAATTATGATAGTTCGCTGGCTACAGCAAGCATCGCGGCCGGCGCCTCATTGGGAAGCCTGATCCCCCCAAGTGTGCTTTTCATCGTATACGGGATTGCTACGGAACAATCTATAGGAAAACTTTTTTTAGCCGGCATTTTGCCTGGGATACTCCTTATGGTACTTTATATGCTTACTATTGCGGTATTGACACATCGCAACCCTTCTTTGGCTCCTGCCGGTAAAAAAGCTACCTGGAGCGAAAGGATAGGGGCATTCCGCGGTGGACTTATAGAGGTTTTCATTGTTTTTGCTCTTTCGCTGGGCGGTTTATTTCTGGGTTGGTTTACTCCTACCGAAGCAGGAGCAGTAGGAGCTATCAGTTTGATGGTTATAACCCTTATAGGAAAAAAAATGAATTGGCCTAAAATTATAGCAGCACTTCTGGACAGCACAAAGCTGACTGCCATGATTTTTTTACTGATTGCAGGGGCAACAGTTTTCGGGCGTTTTTTCGCATTGACACGTATTCCCTTTGATCTTGGTACCTGGATTACCGGTTTAAATTTCCCACCTTTCGCGGTTATCCTGGTTATAATATTTATTTATCTTGTCCTGGGCTGCTTTATTGATGCCTTAGCCTTGATCTTGCTAACAATTCCAATTTTTTATCCTTTGGCTGTAACAACATTGGGGTATGACCCGATCTGGTTCGGTGTTATCATTTTATTGGTAGTAAATATGGGGGTTATTACCCCACCGATAGGGCTAAATGTTTTTGTTATTAAAGGAGTTGCCCCGGATGTTCCTTTAGAAACTATTTTTAAAGGTGTTTGGCC